>JASKZT010000014.1 GCA_030145965.1 Ornithinimicrobium sp. | reverse complement strand
TCGTGATCCAGCCGGTCTGGCGCCACGGGTTGGAGATCGAGGCGTTGGAGAAGCAGACCTTCTTGGCCCCCTCGCCCGCGAACTCCGAGGTGTCGGTCATCTCCCCGTCGATGTACTGCAGCCACGGCGTGGCCTCGTCACCCTCGAAGGTGGCCGAGCGCTGCTCGAACTGCTCGTCGTAGTCGGCCTGCTGGAACCACTCCTCGGAGTCCCCCTCGCCGGCGGGCTCCTCGGTCTCCTCACCCTCGTCGGGGGCGGCGGCCGGGTCCTCGGCGGACTCGGTCACCGACGGGTCGTCCAACGAGGCGTCCGTCGAGCACGCCGTCAGCATGGCCAACGCCGCGGTGGCGGCGAGCGCACCGCCGATCTTCTTCCTGCGCATCAGTTGTCTCCTGTTGTCGTGCCCGGTCCGGGCGGTGTGGTCGTCGTGCGGTGGTCGGTGGGGCTCCGGTCGGGCAGGGGCTCGGCCCCGTCCTCGGAGGTGGGTCGCGCGCGGCCCCGGTCGGGGCGGCGGCCGGCCCGCCAGGCGCGGGCCGCCGCGGCGACGGCGAGGATGATGATCACGCCCTGGACGGTCGGCCTCCACGTGGAGGCGACGCCCAGGAAGTTGAGGAGGGTGAACAGCAGCTCGAGGGCGAAGGCGCCCGCGGCGGCCGACAGGACCCAGCCGCGGCCCCCGCCGAGGACGACGCCGCCGAGCACGACGGCGGTGATCGCCGTGAACTCGTAGCCGGAGCCGACCGAGGGGTGCACCCCGGCATACCCGACGAGGATGATGCCGGCGACGGTGGCGGCGAGCGAGGAGAGCACGAAGGCCCGTGTCTTGACCCACCACACCGCGGCGCCGGACAGGTGCGCGGCCTCGGGGTTGTCGCCGGCGGCCACGAGCGTGCGGCCGTAGGGACGGCGCATGAGCACGACCGCGCCGACGGCGAGCACGGCGAGGATGATGGCCGGGTAGGGGATGATCTCGAGCACCGGCACGTCGCGGATGCCGCCGCGCCCGATCTGGCGGAAGCTGTCGACCGGGTTGCCCGTGGCGGCGCCGCCGGTGAGGTAGCGCACGAGCCCGGAGAGGGCCAGCATCATCCCGAGCGTGACGATGAAGCTCGGCACCCGCAGCAGCGTGGTCGTCAGCCCGTTGACGATCCCGACCAGCGCCCCGAGGACGAGCATGAGGACCATGACGGGCAGGATGCGCGACTCGTCCTGGCCGATGAGGTTGCCCGCCAGGACGACCTGCATCGCCACGACCGCCCCCATGGACAGGTCGAACTCGCCGGAGACGATGACGAAGTACTGACCGATCGCGGCGATCGCGATCGGGGCCGTGCGCCCGATGAAGCGGATGAGCGAGCCGGGCTCGCCGAAGCTGGGGTTGGCGGCCACGACCGCCAGGAGCAGCACCGCGACGAGGACGAACACGGCACCGCCGGGGGTGCCGAGCGCGCGCCCACCTCGAGCCAGGGCGCTGCCCTCGTGGGCCGGGAGGGTGCGGCGGCGGTCGGTCGCGGCGGTGGCGGCGTGGGTGCTCATGCGGCGGCCTCCCGGGCGGGTGCGGGCGAGGGGGTGCTGCGGTCGGTGCCGAAGCGAGCGGGCCGCCGGTCGGCGTTGCGGCGGGCGTAGACCGCCACGGCGACGACGATGACGAGGCCGCGGACGACGTCCTTGAGGAAGGCGTTGACCTCCATGACCCCCATGACGTTGTCCATGACGGCGAAGATCGCGACGCCGCCGAGCGTGCCCAGGACGTTGCCCTTGCCGCCGGCCAGCACCGTGCCGCCGAGGACGACGGCGGCGATCGACATGAGGTCGTAGCCGCCCTGGCTGCCGATGGTCGGGCTGCCGACGCTGAGGCGGGCGAGCAGGAGCAGGCCGGCGATGCCCGCCAGGAGCGAGCACAGGACGTGGGCCAGGATGACCGGCGGCGCGGTGCGCAGGCCGGAGAGCCGCGCGACCTGCGGGTTGCCGCCCACGGCGTACAGGTGGTGGCCGACGCGGCTGCGGCGCAGGAGCAGGATGACCAGCACCGCGCAGACCAGCATGATGAGCGTGGAGACCGGGACCGGGCCGACGTTGGTGGCGCCGATGAGGCGGAACTCCCGCGGCGCGGAGCCGGCCGAGCCCTTGTAGGCGCTGCCGAGGTAGCCGGCGAGGATCAGCCCCATCCCCAGGGTGGCGATGAAGCCGTGCACCTTGAGGACGGCGACCACCACCCCGTTGACCAGGCCGATGAGCGCGGCCACCGCGAGCGCGGTGAGGACGGCCGCCGGCACGTTGGCGGCCTGGCCGGCCATCCCCACCCCGGCGACGAGGCTGGTCAGGCTGATGACGTAGGGGACGGACAGGTCGAGGCTGCCGCCGAGGATGACGAGGGTCTGCCCGATCGCGACGAAGCCCAGGATCGAGGTGCCGGTGAGGATCGCCGAGACGTTGCCGGGGCTGAGGAAGTTGCGCCCGGCCGCGGCCGTGAGGATCGCGCCGGCGACGAGGGCCAGGGCCAGCACGAGGAACACGATGCCGGTCGAGGTGAGCGCGGGGCGGGGCCGCCGGCCACGGGTGTCGCCGGTCCTGGTGGTGCTGCTCAGGGTCATCATGCGGTGCGTGCCTCCTCGCTCGCGCCGGTGGCCAGGGCCAGGACGTCCTCCTCCGAGCTGCCCGCGGGCAGCTCGCCGGCGAGCCGACCGTCGCGCATGACCAGGATGCGGTCGGACATGCCGATGACCTCGGGCAGCTCGCTGGAGACCATGAGGACGCCGACGCCGCGGTGGGACAGCTCGCGCAGCAGCTCGTAGATCGCGTGCTTGGCGCCGACGTCGATGCCGCGCGTGGGCTCGTCCATGAGGACGACGGCCGGGTCGGTGCTGAGCCAGCGCGCGAGGACGACCTTCTGCTGGTTGCCGCCGGAGAGGAACTGCACCTCCTGGCCCAGCGAGCGTGCGGCCACCTCGAGGGAGGACAGGACCCCCGGCATCGAGGCCGTGCTCCGCGACGTGCGCCCCGGGAAGACGGCCCGCACGACGCCGAGCGCGTTGTCCAGGATCGACTGGTTCAGCGCCAGGCCCTTGGCCTTGCGGTCCTCGGTGACGAGCGCGAGGCCGGCGCGGATGGCCTGGCGCGGCGAGCGGGGCCGCAGCGACCGGCCGCGCAGCGTCATCGAGCCGCGGGTGAGGGGCTGGACGCCGAAGATGCTCTCGACGAGCTCGGTGCGCCCGGAGCCCTGCAGCCCGGCCAGGCCGACGACCTCCCCGGCGCGCAGGGTGAGGTTGACGTCGTCGACGTAGCCGTTGCCGGCGCCCTCGAGCGTGAGCAGGGCCTCCCCCGCCTGCGTGCC
>JASKZT010000413.1 GCA_030145965.1 Ornithinimicrobium sp. | reverse complement strand
CGACGGCACGGGCGTGCGCGACTACATCCACGTCGAGGACCTCGCCGCCGGCCACGTCGCGGCGCTGCGCTGGATCAGCACCCACGACCGGCCGCTGTCGGTGTGGAACCTCGGGTCGGGCACGGGCACCTCGGTGCTGGAGCTGGTCCGTGCGTTCGAGGAGGCCAGCGGGCGACCGGTCCCCTACGAGGTCGTCGGCCGCCGCCCCGGCGACATCGCGGTGTCCTACGCCGACCCGTCGCTGGCCGAGCGCGAGCTGGGCTGGCGGACCACCCGCACGGTGCGCGACATGTGCGCCGACACGTGGCGCTGGCAGCAGGCCAACCCCGTGGGCTACCCGGGCTGAAGCCGCCCGCCATCCCTGGCAGGCAGGGCTCGCGCAGCGACCTACTACGGGACATGCGTAGTAGGCTCGGAGGATGCGCCAGCGAAGCACCTCCCTCGGCGACCTCGAGCGGGTCGTCATGGGCGCCCTGTGGTCGCACGGCCCCTCCCTGTCGGTCCGTGACGTCATGGACCGCATGGACGGCGAGAAGGACCTGGCCTACACGACGATCATGACCGTGCTGGACCGCCTGGCGAAGAAGGGCCTGGCCGACCGCACCCGTGACGGCCGCGCGTGGCGCTACACCGCCGCGTCCTCCCGCGAGGAGCTGGCCGCCACCGCGCTGCGCTCGACGCTGGAGAACGTCCAGGCCGACCGCAGGCTGGCGATGATGCACTTCCTCGACGACGCCAGCCCGGCCGAGCTGGACGACCTGCGAGCGGCCCTCGCCGAGGTCGAGCGCCGCCACGGCTGACCCCGTGGACAGCGTGACGGGCGTCCTCGTCACCGGGGCGCTCATCGTCGGCGCCCTCGTCACGGTCCTCGTGGCACCGCACGTCCTCGCGCGCCAGACCTGGCTGCGCGCGACCCCCGGCGAGGCCCTCTTCCTCTGGCAGGCGACCGCGCTCGCCGGCGTCGCCGCCGCCCTGCTCACCGCCCCGGTCGCCGCCCTCAGCCTGCCGAGCGACCGGGCCTGGCTGCGCCTGCTCGCGTATGCCGTCTCCCTCCTCATGCTCGTCCGCCTCCTCGTCTCGGGGCACCGGATCGGCACCGACCTGCGCCGCCGGCGGGCCGAGCACCGCCACCTCGTCGACATCGTCGGCGAGCGCATCGCGCGGCCGGACGCCCGCGTCGAGGGCGTGGCCGTCCTCGCCCGCGGCAACCCCACGGCCTACTGCCTGCCCGGCCGCCACGACCGGATCATCCTCAGCCGGGGCGCCGTCGAGCGGCTCGGGCCCGAGGAGCTGGGCGCCGTCCTCGCCCACGAGCAGGCCCACCTGGACCAGCGCCACGACCTGCTGCTCGAGCTCTTCACCGTGCTGCACGAGGCCGTCCCCCGGCGGATCCGGGCCGAGGCGGCGCTGCGCGAGGTGCACCTGCTCGGGGAGATGCTGGCCGACCGCGCCGCCGCCCGAAGGGTCCGGCCCGTGGCCCTGGCCAGGGCGCTCGTGGCGATGGCGGGAGGTGAGGCCCCGAGCGGCACCGGCACCCTGGCGGGCGGCTCCCAGGTCGGGGTGCGGGTGCGCGCCTTCGCCGCCGAGCCGGCCCACGCCCTCGTCCGCGCCGCGGTGGTCGGCGCCGCGGTCCTGCAGCTGGCCCTGCCCGCGCTCCTCCTGCTTCCCCTCCTGTGGCATCGCACGCCGTAGTGCGCCGTCCGTCCGACGGAGGAGCGTCGGCCAAGGACCTCGGTCCTGCCAGACGCGGGCGCTCGGGTGGTGGCCGGGGGCACGCCCCCCTAGGTTGGTCGCAGGACGAACCCTGAGGAGGACGGCATGGAGCCGTGGCACTGGTGGCTGATCGGCGCGCTCGTCGTGCTGGTGATCATCGTCGTGGCGGTGCTGGTGGCCCAGCGCCGCAAGAAGCAGGAGGCCGCCCGGCACACCGCGCGCGACCTGCGCGAGCGAGCCTCCGGGGGCGAGCGCTACGTCGCGAGCGCGGAGGACAAGGCGCGTGAGCTGCGCGACCACGCCCAGGAGGCGGAGACGGAGGCCGAGCGGCTGCGTCGCCAGGCCGACGAGGCCACCCGGGTGGCGCGGGAGCACCGCGACCGGGTGACCGACGAGTACATCAAGGCCGACGAGATCGACCCGGACGCCCGGCGCTGAGCTTCCCCGCTCACCCTGACGCCCGTCCGGGCGGGGCTGCGACAATGGGCGCCATGCCGCTGCCTGTCGCCCGCACGCCCCTGTCCGAGCTCGACCCGCCGATCGCCCTCGGCGCGCTGGACGGGCGCTACCGGGGGGCGGTCGCCCCCCTCGTCGACCACCTCTCCGAGGCGGCCCTCAACCGTGCCCGCCTCCACGTCGAGGTCGAGTGGCTCCTCCACCTGACCTCCCACGACGTCGTCCCCGGGGCCGGCCACCTCTCGACCCAGGAGCAGGACGCCCTGCGCGCGCTCGTCGTCGACTTCGACGCCGACGCCGTCGAGGACCTGCGCCGGATCGAGGCCGAGACGGTCCACGACGTCAAGGCGATCGAGTACTACCTGCGCCGCCGCCTCGCCGAGGTCGTCGGGAGCGAGCGGGCCGAGCCCCTCGGCGAGCTCGTCCACTTCGCCTGCACGAGCGAGGACGTCAACAACACCTCCTACGCCCTCATGGTCCAGGGCGCGGTGACGACGGTCTGGCTCCCGCGGGCCGTCAGCCTCGTCGACCAGCTGGCGGGCATGGCGCACGACCTGCGCGAGGTGCCGCTGCTCGCCCACACCCACGGCCAGCCGGCCACGCCGACCACGATGGGCAAGGAGCTCGCGGTGCTCGCCCACCGCCTGCGCCGCCAGCTCGACCGGGTCGCCGGCGCGACCTACCTGGGCAAGCTCAACGGCGCGACCGGCACCTACGGCGCGCACGTCGAGGCGGTGCCCGGCGCCGACTGGCAGGAGGTCAGCCGCACCTTCGTCGAGCACCTGGGCCTGACGTGGAACCCGCTGACCA
>JASKZT010000410.1 GCA_030145965.1 Ornithinimicrobium sp. | reverse complement strand
TGGTCAGGTAGGCCTTCGCGGCCGCCGCGGCCAGGTTGGGGTCTGCCACGGCGCCCAGGCCGCGGACCCCGGCGGGCGTCTGCAGTTGCTGCCCACCGACCCGGGCTGCCTCGCGTGCGGTGGCCTGGGCGTCCTGCATGGCGCGTGCAGGTGCGCGGCGACGTCGACCGCCAGCCCGACCATGATCAGGAAGGCGGTGGCCATGACGATTCGCCCGCGTCGTCGCCCTGGGCGCGGCCCAGAAGGGTGCGCTCCTGCCCGAGCCCGGAGTCCGAGCTGGCGGGTCATCAGGTCAGGCCACCCAGTTTGCCGGTGGCCCAGGCGGTCAGCAGGCCGACGATCACCGTCGCCAGCGCGAACAGGCCCAGGGCGATGACGACGGTCTCCAGCGAGATGGTCCCCGCGCACCTCCGGCGGCGCCGGGTGCGCAGGGGGGGCTCGTGTCGGTCACCCGCCGCCTGCGGCCGACCACGGCGGGCCAGCGCTCGTCGTCGCCCATGCACGCGTGTTGCCGCCCGGGTGAGGTCACGTACCGGCAGGCCGCGCCCCACCCGGCGGCGGTCCGGCCTGGTCTGTGGGTCACTGCCTGCCGAGCGCCCGCTCGCGCACCGCGTCGTGTCGGTATGCCGCAGGCTGGGGAACCGCGGACGTCACCGTCCGCGCTGATGGCCTCGCCGTCGCCGGGAAGGCATCACCAGAGGCTGGGAGGCTCGCCTCCGTCTGCTCTTCCCAGGGCGCGGCGTGGGTCGTGTGCACGCTTTCCCCGCACCGGCTGGCGTTCACGTAGACGGTCGGCGCAAAGCGGATGGAGCCGTCCGCGTGCCAGGCGTCGTGGGCACGCGTACCCACCTGGTCAAGGCCGGTGTGCACGCCGTGCGCGGGACCGCCGTACCAGTTGCGCCAGTCCTCCTCGCCGTTCGCGACGGCCCAGGGGCTGGGTAGGACCCGGACCACGTCGGCGTCCTCCGTCCACAGCACGCTGTGCTCGACACCTCCCCAGGGCATCGCACCAGGGTTGTCGTGATCGACGTGGTCGGCCCACCCGACGGTCCAGCCGCCCTCGGACTGCCCGAAGACCTCGCTGTAGCCACCCCCGGGCAGGAGACCGAGCGGCTCGATGGCGTCGGGGGACGGCCACCGGGCGGCCTCGTAGTGACCGCCGTCCCAGGACCCGTACCAGGCCGACCCGGCGGCCTGACCGGCGTCGTTGATGACCCGTGCCCAGCTGTCACCCTCCACTCCAGGGTTGCTCGCCAACGGTGTGGAGCTCCCGTGGCGATCCCAGACCACGGCCCACGGCACGACGGCGTCGAACGCCGGAAGGTAGTGGTCGAAGAACCCCGCCACCTCCCGGACGTTGTTGATCGCCAGGGCCTCGCCCCAGGCGAGCTCGCCCGCCTCGAGGGCGCGCCCCGGCCGGCTCGGGCGCGGCCACCACACCGTGGGCTGCGCCGTGTCCCCGCTGTAGAGCGTGCCCGCGGCCTCGCCCCGGTCGTTGATGCGCCGGACGGTGTGGCCCTCCGCGTCTCCGGTGTCGACGAAGGTCAGCTTGCCGTTACGCAGGTCCTGCACCCAGGCCTGCTCCCGGCCGGACTCGTCCACGACACTTGCCCCGTTGACCTTCCCGCTCGGCGTGAGCTCGAAGGCGACGTCCCGGTACGTGCCAGCCGGCCCGACCACGACCGGCTCCGCGTCGAGCCCGTACCAGACCACCGCCCGCCTCGCGCTGCCTCCCGGCCCGTCCTGGACCACGTAGCTGCCGTAGTAGACGGTCCCCATCCCGGGCACCACCTCGATGTCCATGACGGTGCCGTCGTCCGCGCCCTCGGGCCAGCTCAGGACCCGCACCTCGCACGCCGGTCCACCCGGCGCGCCGGCGCTGCCCGCGTGGCCCGACGACGGTGCGGGCGCCGCCAGCGTCCCGGTGAGTGCGAGCGCCAGGGCGCTGCTGAAGAAGGTTCGCATCGTGTCCTCCTGCTGTCTCGTCCCGTCTGCACGGGATGTCGGTCTCGCTGTGGGGCCCAGCTCGAGCCCGGACCGGCGCGCTCAGCGCGCCGTCGTCGTGCGCACGAGCGGGCGGCTCGTCCACGTCAGCCGGTGCCACCAGGGACCGGTGAACTTCTCCTCACCCAGGTGCAGCACGTCGCCGTCGAGCCGGTAGGAGGCCTCGAACAGCGTGTATGGCGTGCAGCCGTCGCCGCGCTCGGCACCCAGGCGGAGCACCCCGTCGCGCAGGTAGTAGCTGCCGGCGCAGACCGGGTCTGACCGGTCGGCTCGTCGGATCTCGTAGCGGCCGTCGTCGAAGGTCATGGTGTAGTCGCCGGCCATCTCCTGCGCGCGGAGGCGCACCTCTTCCGCCAGCTGTTCCCTGTTGGCGCCCAGCTCGCCGGTCGTCCCGGCGGTCATCGCCCGTTCGAGCTCTTGAGAAGTCCACGAGAGGGCGAAGATGCCGTCGAGCTGCGCGGCGTCGTCATCCGCGGGGTCGGAAGCGCGCATCGCGACGAGCACGGGGCACGTGTCGCCGAAGCCGTAGGTGTCGCACTCCGTCTGCGTGTAGCCGCGGGTCAACGACGAGCGCACGATGTCCAGAAGCTCCTGCGGGTCGACGGTGACGACCAGGAGGTTGCCGTCGCGCGGCGTCACTGCGAGGTGGTCCTCCCCCACCCACGCGACTCCCTGCAGCTGCCGGCCGAACGGCACCTCGTGCACGCGCGCGCCGGTCGAGGCGTCCCAGACGCGAGCCAGTCCGTCGGAGCTGACCGTCGCCAGCCGCGTGCCGCTGGGGTCCATGGCTGCGTCCCGCAGCGTCCCCTCGTGCAGGGAGCCAACGGTGCGCTGCAGGTGCAGCGTCGCGGGGTCCAGCCAGTACAGGCTGGCGCCGATGTCCTGCGCCCGGTGACGACCGAGGGCGAGAAGGCTGCTGCCATCCTTGGTCAGTCCCATGAGCCCGACGCGGTCGGTGGCGATGCGGCCCTCCTCCTCCGCCTCCCAGGTCCGCGTCGAGAACCGCACGATTGTCCCGTCCCAGGTCGACACGAGCAGCTGGGAGGAGTCCGGGGAGAAGAGCACGTCGTAGGCCCCCTCCCCCTCCGGGCCGTCCTCGGTCGGGTATGCCGCGTGGACCAGGTCTCCGCTGACCGTGTCCCACACCGCGAACCCACCGTTCTCCGAGTCCGTCGCCGCGACGAGCCTCCCGTCAGGCGACCAGCGCAGGCTCCATGTCCCCCACTCGAAGGGTGTCTGCGGGAACTCCTCGCAGTGAGGGTTCTCCTGCATGTTCGCGTAGGTGCAGGTGCCCGACAGCTCGGTCACCACGTCGCCGGACTCCACCTCGCGCAGAACGAGCGACCGCACGGTCGCAGGATTGGCGAGATCCCCCCGAGAGGTGCCGGAGCCGTCCTGCCTGACCCACTGCTTGCCGTCAGGCGAGAGCGCCGTCACCTGCGACATGTGCCCCTCCATCTCGAAGAGGGTCTCGCCCGTGCTGGGGCGCCAGCCGTGCGTCATGACCTCGTCGGCGCCCTCGCACGCGTACGCGAACAGCGCGACGTCCGCGTCGAGTGAAGCCTGCAGTGCGCCGGCGTACGTGAATGCCGGGCAGGTGCTCTGCTGCGCCACCTCGCCACGCAGCCCCATGTCGACCACAGCCGTGCCCCCGCTGTCCTTCTGCCCCACCGCTACCAGTCCCGAGCCGGACGGGGCCAGGGCACCGTTGCCCACCGCGGGGTGCACGCCGAGCTCTTGCCCGGTGCGGGCGTCCCAGTGCCGCAGCGCTCCGTCGTTCCCGGTGCTCACGACGGTCTCCGTCCCCGGGACGAACCGCGCGAAGTTGACCACCGTGTTGTGCCCGTCGTACGTGACGAGCCGCTCACCGCTCGTCACGTCCCAGACCTCCACCGGCTCGTGGCTGGACAGCACGAGGGCGCCGTCGTCGCTGAGGTCCCACATCTCCGGCACCCGCACCTCTTGGTGCATCAACTGCCTCCCAGCCTCGAGGTCCACCACGGTGAACGTGCCCGGCGTCTTGGTCTGAGGGTCGCCCTCCGCCGAGTACGCGGCTACGCGTCCGTCACCGCTGAGCGCGGCGTTGGCCACGAGGTAGATCGGTCCAGGGCCGATCACCCGCCGCTCTCCGCTGCTCCGGTCGACGTGCACGACCTCCGCGCCGCGGTCCCGCTCGTAGAAGTCCGCACATCCGCTCGCGGCGCCGTCCCTGCTCCGCATCGCGAGCAGAGAGTGCTCCGACACCGCGACGACGACGCCGCCGCACGGCCCCAGGTCGATCCGCTCGACCACCTCGCCCGACTCCGCGGACCACAGGTAGCCGCCCAGGAGACCGGCCGGTC
>JASKZT010000115.1 GCA_030145965.1 Ornithinimicrobium sp. | reverse complement strand
CGACGAGGAGCCAGGCGTAGCCGAGCAGGAGGGCGGCCGCGGCGAACCTCGGCAGGCCGTTGCCGCGTACGAGCCGACGGGCGACGTCGTGCCGCAGCAGCCAGGCCGTCAGCGCGAGCAGCGCCAGGCCCAGCGTGGAACCACCGGCCGCCGGGTGCAGCACCGCCAGCACGGCGGCGACGCCCAGCGCGGCGGCGTGGGCGGTGAGGACGGCGGCCGCGCCGGCCGGCATCGCCAGCCGCGCGAGCTCGACCCGCTCGGCGGCGATCGTCAGCACGACGAAGCCCACGAGCAGCGGCACCACGGCCGCCACCTCGACCCGGGTGAGCAGCACCGCGGCGCCGACGGCGAGGACCGCGGCCAGGCCCTGGACGGCGACGAGCAGGTCGCCGTTGCGCCGGTGCAGGGCGGCGTAGACGACGAGGAGGAGCACGGTGCCCTGGACGAGCAGGAGGCGACCGAGCAGCGGGTCGGGCAGGAGGGTCAGGGCGAGCGCGCCGGCGCCGAGGCAGGCGGGGGACAGCAGCGCCCAGGCGGTGCGCAGCGCGACCGCGCGCTCGAGGGCGACGACGGTGCCGAGCAGGCCCAGGACCATGAGCGGGCCGTGCAGCTCGGCGAGGCGGGGGGATCCCGCGGGGGCCGGGACCCCGGCGAGGGTGAGGCCGGCGTCCAGACCGGCCAGCAGCGCCAGCCCCCCGGGGAGGACGAGGAGGAGGACCGGTGCCCGGCGGGGCGCGGGCGGAGGGGGTGGGCCGTCGACGCTCATCCCACCGGCCGGGGCGTCACGTCGTGGACCTCCTCCCAGTCGGGCCCCTCCAAGGCGATCGCCGCGGCCGGGAAGAGACCGTTGTCCTCCCGGTCGATGTGGTGGCGCAGGAGCTGCTCGAAGGCAGGGTAGGCGTCGTGGTCGCCGGCCCGGACCGCGGCCAGGCCCTCCTCCAGGGTGGTGTGCTCGGCGCAGAGGTCGTCGAGGTGGTCGGCGAACTCCTCCTGGCGGCGCAGCACCGTGAAGAGCCCGACCTCCTCGGCGTGCGTGTGCGGCACGAGCAGGGCCGCGAGGGCGTCGGCCGCCGTCCCGACCGCCGTCCGGTCACCGGCCCCGCAGGCGCGGCGCAGCACTCCCGCGGCGACGACGATGGCGGTGTGCTCGCGCATGAAGCGGCCCACCACCTCGATCGACTCGCAGCCGCAGTAGGTGCACATCGCTCAGGCTCGACGGGTCAGGCGCAGGGTCCAGGCCTCCGGGCCGCGCTCGACGTACTCGTGCGTGACGGCCCCGCCCTCGCGCTCGGCGAGCTGGGCCAGGAGGGGGAGCGGGTCGTGCGGGGCGACGAGGTCGAGCTGCTGGCCGGCCCGCAGCCCGGCGAGGGCGCCGAAGATCGTCGCGTGCCGGATGGCGTGGGGGATCTGGCGGGCGTCGAGCACGGGTACGCCCTCGTCGACGCAGCCGCAGGCGCAGCCGCCCTCGCGGACCTGGGTGACGGGGAGCTCGGTGGGGGTCATGGGTCGTCCTCTCTGGACAGGGTGGGGTGGGTGAGGGCCGGGTGACCCCGGCCGGGGCGGGCAGGCGTCAGCCCGGCTTCGGGGCGCCCGGACGGGCGTAGCGCACCCAGGTGATGGCCACGCACATGGCCGCCCAGGCGATGCCGATGAGGTAGAAGGTCGTCGGGCTCATGACCGTCAGGCCGACCCCGAAGAGGAACGGGCCGAAGGCGGCGATCGCGGCGGTCCAGCCGATGACGCCGCCGGCCTGCCGGCGCTCGAAGATCATCGGCATCTGCTTGAAGGTCGAGGCGTTGCCGATGCCGGCGAAGAGGAAGATCGCCAGCATGCCGAAGAGGAAGTGGCGGAAGTCGCCGCTGAGCGCCTCGGCCGAGCTCGTGTCCGGGGTGAGCGCGGGGATGGTGGCGGCGATGGCCACGATGAGGCCCAGGCCGGAGACGAGCGTCCACCGGGCCCCGCCCATCCGGTCGGTCAGCGGGGCGAAGAGGACCCGGGCGCCGGCGCCGACGAGCGGGCCGAGGAAGACGAAGGCGACGACGTCCGGCACGTCGTAGCCGGTCACGAGCACCTGCGCGTCCGGGCCGGAGCCCTGGACGATCGCGTCGTTGCCGATGCCGTAGAGGTTGGCCATGAGCAGGCCGAACTGCGCCGACAGGCCCGAGAAGGTGCCGAAGGTCATGATGTAGAGCACGGTCATCCACCAGGTGTCCTGGTTGGAGAAGATGTCGAACTGCTGGCGCACGTTGGCCTTGACCGGCACCGACTTCAGCATCGTCCAGGCCAGGACGGCGCCGACGACCATGAGCGGGATCCAGACGAAGGCCGCGTTCTGGTACCAGACCTCCTGCGTCGGCTGACCCGCCATCTGCATCTGCTGGCTGCCGCCGAAGACGGCCAGGGCCCCCAGGGCGATGAGGTAGGGGGTGAGCAGCTGCACGAGGGAGACCCCGAAGTTGCCGATACCGGCCTGCAGGCCCAGGGCCGTGCCCTGCATCTTCTTGGGGAAGAAGTAGGAGGTGGAGGGCATGAACCCGGAGAAGGCGCCGCCGCCGATGCCGGCGAGGAAGGCCAGCACCATGAGCTCCCAGTAGGGTGCGGTCGGCTCCTGGACGCGCACGCCCCAGCCGAGGGTGGAGGCGATGAGCAGGAGGCTGGTCAGGCTGACCATGCGCCGCGTGCCCATGATCGGCGGGAGCACCATCCAGACGAGCCGGAAGAGCCCGGCGGACAGGCCCGGCATCGCCGCCATCCAGTAGAGCTGGCTCTTGGTGAACTCATACCCCAGGCCGTTGAGCTTGGGGATGATCGCGCTGGGCAGGAACCACGCCACGAAGGCGAGGGTGAGGCAGAAGGTCGTGACCCACAGGGTCCGCCAGGCCAGGCCGCGGTCCCAGGTCTGCTCGTTCTCGGGGTCCCAGGCCTGCAGCCACTCCCTGCCGGTTCGGCGGTCGTCGACGGTGCTCATGCGCGGGTCTCCTCGAGGGTAGGGGCGGCGGTGGTGCCGGTGGTCGGGGCGGTCTCGGGTGCCTCGAGGTCGTCGGAGACCTCGGGGGAGCGGTCGTGCAGCATCCGCACCACCGTCAGGTGCATCCACACCAGGCAGACGGCGGTGAGCAGGAAGAGCACGAAGAAGGTGGAGGTGGGGAAGCCGGACCACGCCTGGGTGTAGGCGAACAGCGGCGGGAGGGCGAAGCCGCCCAGACCGCCGAGCATGCCGACGAGCCCGCCGACGGGGCCGACGTTGCCCGGGAAGTACTCGGGGATGTGCTTGTAGACGGCGGCCTTGCCGACGCCCATCGCGCAGCCGAGCAGGAAGAGCAGGAGCGTGAAGGGGACGATGTGCATCGCGTAGGCGAGGTGCTCGGTCTGCCGGCCGTCCGCGTGGTCGATGACGACGTGCCCGTCGGGCATCATGAGGACGCCCGTGGTGAGCAGCATGACGGCGAAGGTGCCGTACATCGCCCGCCGGGCGCCCCAGCGGTCGGAGAACCAGCCGCCGACCGGCCGCAGCAGCGAGGCCGGGAAGATGAAGACGGCGGTGAGCAGGCCGGCGGTCGTCAGGCTGACCCCGAAGGTGTTCATGTAGTAGAGGGGCATCCACGCCGCCAGGGCGACGTAGGCACCGAAGACCGCGACGTAGTAGAGGCTGAACCGCCACACCCGCGGCTGGGACAGCGGCGCGAGCATCTCCGGCAGCGGCTTGGTGGCTCCCGGCATGCGGTCCTGCGACGGCGTCGCGACCCAGAGCACGACCGCCATGACGAGCAGGAGGACCGAGTAGACGACGGGGATGAGCCGCCAGCCGCCCTGCAGCCCCAGGACGACCGTCGTGCCGGCGGTCGCGGCGATGATCGGCGGGCCGATGAACTTGGTCACCGACGCCCCGACGTTGCCCGCGCCGAAGAGACCGAGCGCGAAACCCTGGCGCTCGCGGGGCGCCCACGCGGCGTTCCAGGCGATCCCGACGCTGAAGGCGTTCCCGGCGAAGCCGACGAGGAAGGCGAGCAGGAGCAGCATGCCGTAGCTGTCGGCGCGGCTGACGAGGAAGGCCGGCACGGCGGTGACGGCCAGCATCACGGCCATGACCTTGCGGCCCCCCACCCGGTCGGCGAGCATCCCCGCCGGCAGGCGCCACAACGAGCCGTTGAGCACGGCCAGCGCGGAGACCCAGGACAGCTGGGTGTCGGTGAGCCCGAACTCCTGCTGGATCGGCTTGCCGAGGATCCCGAACATCAGCCAGACGGCGAACATGAGGGTGAACGCCGCGGTGGACGTCCACATGACCCGGCTGGCGCCGGACCGCACGGCCGGTGTCGGCCCGGCCGTGGGGGCGGTGGTGGTCATCGGCTCTCCTGATTGAAAGGACTG
>JASKZT010000392.1 GCA_030145965.1 Ornithinimicrobium sp. | reverse complement strand
CGGCACCGAGGCGGTCCCGGAGCTCGCCACCAGCTGGGAGAGCGAGGACGGCCTCGTCTGGGACTTCGCCATCCAGGAGGGTGTGAAGTTCCACGACGGCACCGACCTCGACGCCGAGGCCGTCTGCGCCAACTTCGAGCGCTGGGCGGACCAGAACGAGGCCGGTCAGTCCCCGTCGGGCGCCTACTACTACGGCAACGACTTCGGCTGGGGCGAGGACTCGCTCTACGAGTCCTGCGAGGCCACCGAGGACCTCACCGCCCAGGTGACCGTCTCCCGCGTGACCGGCAAGTTCCCGATGGTCCTGTCGCAGTCGTCCTACGCCATCCAGTCGCCCACGGCGATGGAGGAGTACAACGCCAACGACATCAAGCTCGAGGGTGACGCGTTCGTCTTCCCGGAGTACGCCCAGGAGCACCCGACCGGCACCGGCCCGTTCACGTTCGAGTCCTACGACAACGCGGGCGGCACGGTCACCATCGCCCGCAACGACGACTACTGGGGCGACCAGGCCGGCGTGGCCGAGATCGTCTTCAAGATCATCCCGGACGAGAACGCCCGTCGCCAGGAGCTCGAGTCCGGCACCATCCAGGGCTACGACCTGCCCAACCCGGTCGACTGGCAGGCGCTGGAGGACGCGGGCAACCAGGTCCTCATCCGCGACCCGTTCAACATCCTCTACCTGGCGCTCAACCCGGTCGCCGACCCGCAGCTGGAGGACCCGCTGGTCCGCCAGGCGCTCTACCACGCGCTCAACCGCGAGCAGTTCGTCTCCACGCAGCTGCCCGAGGGCGCCGAGGTCGCCACGCAGTTCATGCCCAGCACCGTCGCCGGCTACAACGAGTCCATCGAGGCCTACGAGTACGACGTCGACAAGGCCAAGGAGCTCCTGGCCGAGGCCGGCAAGGAGGACCTCACGATCGAGCTGTGGTACCCCTCCGAGGTGAGCCGTCCCTACATGCCGGACCCCCAGCGCGTCTACGACGCGGTGAAGTCCGACTGGGAGGCCGCCGGCATCACCGTCGAGAGCGTCACCAAGCCCTGGGCCGGTGGCTACCTCGACGACGCCCAGGCCAGCCGGGTCCCCGCCTTCTTCCTGGGCTGGACCGGTGACCTGAACTCCGCGGACAACTTCCTCTGTGCGTTCTTCTGCGGTGACGACAACCAGTTCGGCACCTCTGCGTACGACTTCCACCCCGAGCTGCAGGACGCGATCGCCGCGGCCGACGCCGAGGCGGACGAGGACACCCGCACCGAGATGTACCAGGAGCTCAACGCCAAGATCATGAGCCCCGAGTGGCTGCTCGGCCTGCCCATCTCGCACAGCCCGCCCGCCATCGTCGTGGGCGAGAACGTGGACGGTCTGGTCCAGAGCCCGCTGACCGCCGAGGACTTCTCGACGATCACCATCAGCGAGTGAGCTGAGCACCCCGGACGGGCACCCCCGTCCACCGACGGCGGCGGGCCGGGTCCAGCACCCGGCCCGCCGTCGCGGGGCCAGCGCCCCGTCCCGCCGTCCCACCGCCCTGGAGGACCCCCGTGCTGAGGTTCATCGTGCGCCGCTCGCTGCAGGCGGTGCTGGCGCTCT
Source organism: Ornithinimicrobium sp. (assembly GCA_030145965.1). Lineage (GTDB taxonomy): Bacteria > Actinomycetota > Actinomycetes > Actinomycetales > Dermatophilaceae > Ornithinicoccus. The sequence continues at coordinate 2,624 of JASKZT010000392.1, read as the reverse complement.
TCGTGCTGAGCGTGCTGCTCTTCGCCTGGCTGAGGTCGCTGCCCGGCGGCGTCGTCAGCGCCCTGCTCGGCGAGCGTGCCACGCCCGCCAGCAGCGCCCAGCTGAGCGCCCAGCTCGGCCTCGACGACCCCCTGCCGATGCAGTACTGGCGCTTCCTGGAGCGCGCCGTCCAGGGCGACTTCGGCGTCTCCAACGGCGTCTTCCGCGGCGAGCCTGCCCTGGACGTCTTCGTCCAGCGCTTCCCGGCCACCATCGAGCTGGCGCTCGTGGCGATGATCTTCGCCCTCACCGTCGCCATCCCCCTCGGCTACATCGCCGCGCGGCGCCGCGGCGGCCCGCTGGACACCGGGAGCGTCATCTTCTCCCTCATCGGCGTGGCCGTCCCCGTCTTCTTCCTCGCCTACGTCCTCAAGTACGTCTTCGCCGTCCAGCTCGGGTGGCTGCCGCCCTCGGGCCGGCAGAGCGTGGGGGTCAACGCGACCCACATCACCAACATGTACATCCTCGACGGGATCATCACGCGCGAGTGGGACGCCGCCTGGGACGCCGCCAAGCACGTGCTGCTGCCGGCGCTGGCGCTGTCCTCCATCCCCTTCGCGATCATCTTCCGCATCACCCGCGCCGCCGTCATCGAGGTCATGGACGAGGACTACGTGCGCACCGCCCGGGCCAAGGGCCTGACGCCGCGGGTGATCCGGGTGCGCCACGTCATGCGCAACGCGCTCATCCCGGTCGTCACCGTCATCGGCCTGCAGATCGGCGCGCTGCTGGCGGGGGCCATCCTCACCGAGAAGGTCTTCGCCTTCCAGGGCATCGGCCAGGCGCTGGCCATCGGCTTCGAGCGCCGCGACTACCCCGTGCTGCAGGTCGTCATCATGATGGCCGCGCTCATCTACATCATCGTCAACCTGCTGGTCGACATCGCCTACGCGGTCATCGACCCGCGCGTCCGGACCAAGTGAGGAACGAGAACGTGACCGACCTCGACGACACCGGGACGCCGCGCACCGACGACCGCAGCCGGTCCGAGCGGGCCCCCGGTGCGTCCACCGGCGGCCTCGGCAGCCGCAAGAAGCAGCGCATCGACCGCCTCGCGGAGGCGGGCACCCTCTCGGACGAGGAGGGCGTGAGCCTGTGGCGCAGCGCCTGGCGCCGGGTGCGCCGCGACCCCGTCTTCCTCATCGGCGCCGTCCTCGTCGCCGGCTTCGTGCTGCTGGCGATCATCGCCCCGTGGATCGCCCCGCACGACCCCGCGGCCCGCCTGCTCATCGAGCAGCGCAGCACCTCCAACCCCATCCCCGGGCCCCAGCCGGGCCACCCGCTCGGTGCCGACGACGCCGGCCGCGACATGCTCTCCCGGCTCCTCGTGGGGTCGCGCCAGACCCTCATCGTCGGGGTGCTGGCCACGCTGGGCGGCCTCACCGGCGGCGTCATCCTGGGCACCCTGGCCGGCGGCCTCGGTGGCTGGATGGACGCGCTCGTCATGCGCGTCGTCGACGTGATGCTCTCGATCCCCTCCCTGCTCATGGCGTTCTCGCTGGCCGCGCTGTTCGCCCGCCCCAGCCAGTGGACCGTCATCATCGCCATCGCGATCATCCAGATCCCGATCTTCGCGCGGCTGCTGCGCGGGTCGATGATGGCCCAGCGGCACAGCGACCACGTGCTCGCCGCCCGCGCGCTCGGCGTCCGGGCCCCCGCCATCGTCTTCCGCCACATGCTGCCCAACTCCATCGGGCCGGTCATCGTCCAGGGCACCCTCGTCCTGGCCGTCGCGATCATCGACGCCGCCGCCCTGTCCTTCCTCGGCCTCGGCAACGCCGACGACACCCAGCCGGAGTGGGGCCAGATGCTGGGCCGGGCGCAGCAGTACTTCAACACCCACCCGGAGGTCGCGGTCTACCCGGCGCTGTGCATCATCGTCGTGGCCCTCGGCTTCACCCTCGTGGGCGAGTCGCTCCGCGAGGCCCTCGACCCCAAGTCCCGCCGCTGAGGAGGCACTCCGCCATGACCGCTCAGCCCACCACCTCCCCGTCCGCGCCCGCGCGCCGCGAGGGCCGCCCGCTGCTCTCGGTGCGTGACCTGTCCGTCACCTTCGGGCGCGGCCGACGCTCCTTCACCGCCGTCGACGGCATCGACTTCGACGTCCACCCCGGCCAGACGGTCGGCCTCGTCGGCGAGTCCGGCTGCGGCAAGTCCGTGACGTCGCTGGCGATCATGGGCCTGCTGCCCTCCCGCGGCAACACCGTCGGCGGCCGCGCCGAGCTGGACGGCGAGGACCTCATCTCGATGCCCGCCGCGCAGCTGCGCGACCGCCGCGGCCGTGACCTGGCGATGATCTTCCAGGACCCGCTGTCCTCGCTGAACCCCGTCGTGCCGCTGGGGGTGCAGGTGGCCGAGGTCATCGAGCGGCACAAGGGCCTCAACCGCTCCGACGCCCAGCGCGCGGCCGCGGCCATGCTGACCAAGGTCGGCATCCCCGACCCCACCCGGCGGCTCAAGGAGTACCCCCACCAGCTCTCGGGCGGGATGCGCCAGCGTGCCCTCATCGCGATGGCCCTGGCCTGCGAGCCGCGGCTGCTCATCGCCGACGAGCCGACGACGGCGCTCGACGTCACCATCCAGGC
>JASKZT010000383.1 GCA_030145965.1 Ornithinimicrobium sp. | reverse complement strand
TTCGGGCTCGCGCCCGCCGCGGAGGACTGGCGCACGGTCGACGACGCGATCGAGCGGATGGGCCTGGGCGACCTGGCCGAGCGCAACATGTCCGAGCTGTCCGGCGGCCAGGCCCAGCGCGCGCTCATCGCCCGGGCCCTGGCGCAGGACACCCGGGTGCTGCTCCTCGACGAGCCCACGAGCGCCCTGGACCTGCGCTACCAGATCGAGACCCTCCAGCTCGTCCGCCAGATCACCCGCGAGCAGGGCATCAGCGCGCTCATCGCCATCCACGACCTCAACCACGCCGCGCGCTACTGCGACCAGGTCGTCGTCCTGCACCGCGGGCGCATCCTCACCGACGGCGTGCCGCAGGTGGCGCTGGACGCCGCGACCCTGCGCGACGTCTACGAGGTCGACGTCGAGGTGCTCGAGCGCGGCGGCGTGGTCGAGGTGCGCCCGCGCGTCGACGAGCACGGCTACACGCTCACCGGCAGCCGTCTCGCCGAGCCGGTGGCAGCTCCGCGATGACGGCGCGCTTCGACGCCGTCGTCGTCGGAGGCGGGCCCCGCGGGGTCGCCACCGTGCTGCGCACGGCCGCCCGCACGTCCGGCCCGCCTCTGCACCTCGCCCTCGTCGACGCCCTCGAGGTCGGGGCCGGGGCGACGTGGCTGACGAGCCAGCCGGCCGCCTACCTCAACAACACCCAGGCCCGGGCCACGACGATCCACCCCGACCCCTCCACCCCGATGAGCGGACCCCCCGCCCCGGGCCCGGACCTCGTCGCCTGGGCGGCCCAGGTGGCTGCCGCGGGCGAGCACCCGGCGGGCGCCTGGGTGCTCGAGGAGGCGCTCGGGCTGCGGCCCGAGCACTTCCCCACCCGGCGGCTGCAGGGCGTGTACTTCCGGGACCAGCTCGACGCTGCCGTGCGCTCGGGCCGCGTGCGGGTGAGCGAGGTGCTCGGCACTGTCGTCGACCTCCGGCGAGAAGATGGCGAGGAGGACCCGGTCGTCGTGCTGGCGGGGGGCGAGCGGCTGACCGCGCCCACGGTCGTGCTGGCCCAGGGCATGGTGCAGGCGCGGCGCAGCCCGGAGGTGGCGGGGCTCGTCGACACAGCCGCGCGGTGGGGCCTGCGCTACGTCGAGCCGGGGATGCCGGCCGAGCGGGACTTCACCGGCCTCCCCTCCGGCGGGACAACGGTGCTCGTGCGGGGGCTGGGCGCGACCTTCTTCGACGTCGTCGGCCAGCTCGTCGCCGAGTGGGGGGGCCGCTTCGAGAAGGTCCCCGACGACCCGCACGGGCGCCTGCGCTACCTGCCCACCGGCGCCGAGCCCCGGCTCGTCGTCGGCTCCCGGCGCGGCGTGCCCTACCGCGGCAAGCCCGACGGCGGCACCGCCGTGCGTCGGTTCGAGGCCCGGTGGGCGACGCCGGAGTGGTTCGGCGGGCTGCCCGCGCGCGGCGGGCTGGACCTGACCATCGACGTCTGGCCGACCCTCGCCAAGGAGCTCGCCCGCGCCTACCTCCAGGCGCTCGAGGGGTATGCGCCGCACGCCGTCCGCCGGGAGGGCGGCTGGCTGGCCGCCCTCGACGACGCCGCCGACCTGGCCGCCGTCGAGGAGGTCCTCGCCACGACGGTGACCGACCCCCGGTGGGCGTGGCAGCTGGACCACCTGCGCCGGCCGACCGGCGGGCAGGTGGTCGACGGGAGCGGCTGGGCCGGCGTCGTCCGGCGTCTCGTGGACGACGAGCTCGGCTCGATGAGCGAGCCGGCGACCCACCCGCGCGCCGCCGTCAACGCCACCATGGGCGCCCTGCGCGGGCGGGTGAACGCCGCCGGGGTGGCCGGGGCCTTCACCGGCGCCTCGCTCGTGCGCGACGTGCACGGCTGGTTCGACGGCGACGGGCTCTTCCTGGCCTCGGGGCCGCCCGCCCACCGCGTCCGCGAGGTGCTCGCCCTCGTCGAGGCCGGGGTCGTGGACCTGCTCGGGCCGCAGACGTCGGTCGTGCTGGACGACGACCTGCGGCTCTTCCGCGCGACCTCCGCCGTCACCGGGCGGACGGTGACGTCACGGGTGCTGCTCGAGACGCGGATGTCCAAGGGCAAGGTGCCCGACACCGACGACCCGCTGCTGCGCAGCCTGCTCGACGCGGGTCGGGCCCGCGTCCACCACGTGGACGGCGTGCCGACCGCGAGCCTCGAGGCCACCCCCGCGGTCGTCGACGAGGACGAGCCGGTCGGCCACAACCTCGTCGCCGCCGACGGCAGCGTCGACGCCTCGGTGGTCGTCCTCGGCATCCCCGTGCAGAGCACCCAGCCGGGCAGCGCGATCGGGGCCACGCCGGGCGTCCCCTCGCCCCTGCTCGCCGGCGCCGACGTCGCCGCGAAGCAGGTCGTGGCCCGCGCCGACGCCGCGGACCGCCGACGAGCTGGCTCGTCGACGGTCCGCGTCGGGTCGTGCGGGTGCGCCCGTCAGGCCGGGATGATGCCGTTGTCCGTCTGGTAGCGCAGGACCGGCGTGCCCGGGATCTGGTTGTCCCAGATGGTCGGGTCGACGGTGAAGATCTCACCGCTGGCGAGGCCGTCGAGCCAGGCGGTGAGCCCGAGGATGTTCTGCTGGACGAACTTGCCGCGCGCCTTGTGCCCGATGTTGCCGTCGCGGGTGTTGCCGGAGGTCTCGAAGAAGACCGCGGCGCTGCTGTGGCCGGACGGGTTGAGGCCCTGGTAGTCCAGGCCGAGCATCATCGCCGAGACGACGCCGCCGCGGATGTCGATGACCGTGCCGTAGCCGACGTCGTACTTGTCGATGCCGATGAAGCCGCGGTCCTTGGTCTCCAGCCAGACGTGGCTCTGCATCTGGCGGGTGAGCACGTCGTACTCGCCGCCGCGGATCGTCGGCAGGGTCGGGCCGCCGGGCGCCAGGGAGATGCCGAGGGAGAACGTGATCGCCTCGCCGGTCTCGCGGTCGTACTTGAGACCCTGGTGGTGGATGTCCATGGCGTAGGCCGGCTTGACCATCGTCCAGTACTCGTACCACGCCAACGACTCGCGGGCGACGAAGCGGTTGGCCGCCCAGTCACGGTTGAGGTCGACGCGCTGCTCGCGGCCACGCGAGTCCAGGCGCGGGCTGTCCGTCGCCCGGTCCCAGAGGACGGTCTCGCGGATGTTCAGCTCCGAGCCGTCCGGGTTGTAGACCGGGATGAAGTGGACGGTGAACTCCTCGCGGATCTGGCGCCACTGCGCGGCACCGCTGGTGGCGAGGCTGCGCAGGACGGCCAGCAGCGAGTCGAGGCCGTAGGGCTCGTTGCCGTGGATGCGGCCCTGGATCCACACGGGGGTGGGGCCGGTGCCGACGGTCGCGACGTAGAGCTCGCGACCCTGCTCGGACAGCGACTCCTGGGTGCCGATCTGCGACAGCGTCCGCACGGTCACGGGGAAGCGGGCGGTGCGCGAGAGCTTGTCCAGCTCCTTGATCATGTCGCCGTAGCTGCGGATGGCCGCCAGCGGCGTGGTGCTGCCCGCGTCGGGGAAGGTGGGGTCCGCGACGGCCGGGGCCGCGCCCGCCATGGGCACGGCCAGGGCCGCGAGGGCACCCCAGCCCACGAGCTGGCGACGAGAGATCTGGTGGTCCTGCATGGGGATGAGCTCCTTTGCTCGGTCGATCGCACCGCGGGGGGACGGCGCCGCCGACCATGCTAGACCGCGCCGGGTCAAGATCGGGTATGCCGCGGGCCAAGACTTCGTCGGGGGCGGTGCGCGACCCCCAGCGACCGCGCCCAGCCGTCCACGTCCTCCGGCAGCGGCGGCGCGGCGGCGCCCGCGCCGAGCAGGCCGACGACCTGCGGCGCCGGCACCCGCTCCCCGCTGCCGCGGGTGAGGAAGCGCCCGGCGACCAGGCCGCGCGCCACGTGCTCCTCGCCGCGGGCGAAGGCCTGCTCGAGGTAGACGACCCGCTCGTCCCACCCGACGACCCGGGTCGTGATCGTGAAGCGCTGCCCGAGGGTGAGCGAGCGGCGGTAGGAGACGGTCTGGGCGGCGACGACGGGGTACCACCCGCGCGCCCGCAGCAGGGGGAAGCCGCCGAGGTCGGCGATGTAGTTGCTCCGCGCGACGTCCATCATCTGCAGGTAGGTGCCGTTGTTGACGTGCAGGTAGAGGTCGAGGTCGCCCGGGCGCACCCGCATCCGGGTGACCGAGGGGTCGAGGACCCCCTGACCGGGGACCGGCGGACGGGGGCGCGCGGTGACGCGGACGAGCTGCAGGGAACGGGCCACGCGGTCACGCTATCCGGCGTGGTCGGCCAGCCGTTCGACCCCCAGCGTGAAGCCCTGGGCGCGCAGCGCCTCGACCAGCTCGGGCCCGATGGCCACCGCGGGGGTCAGCACACCGCCCTCGCGCGCGGTGCCGCCGCGCCGGGTGGCGAGGAGCACGAGCGCCGCCTGCCCGAGCATGACCGAGGTGGCGGCATACCCCGGGTCCCCCTGGGCGGCGACGACGGCCTCGTAGCGGGCGCCACCCTCGGTCGTCGTGCGCGTCGTCATCCGGAACCAGCCGGCCTCGCGGCTCTCCCGGTCCGGGCCCTGCCCCGGCGAGGGCAGGACCCGGTCGGTGACGGGGCGCAGCACCGGCGCGGCGAGCGCGGCCGCGAGCGCCGCCATCCCGGCCGTGAGCGCCGTGGCCCGGAGGGCGCCCCGCACGCCGCGACCGGTCGGCACGAGCTCGCGGTAGCGGAAGCGCGGACCGTACCCGTGCCCGGTGAGCGCGTGGGAGCGCCGCACGACCCGCGTGTTGTAGGGGCCCATGAAGAACGGGACGACCCACCGGCCGCCGTCCGCCTCGACGAAGGGACGCAGCACGTCCTCCTGACCGCCCGCACCCCGGACGCCGCCGGAGAGCGCCTCCGGGTCGCGCAGCACCCGCCCCGCCGCCGGGTCGGTGCGCAGCTGGTCGAGCATCGAGCGCATCGAGTCGACCGTGCCTCCGCTGACGCCGCCGCGCGCGCGGGCGAGGAGGGTCGTGTCGGTGAGCCCGCCGGCACCGTCGGCCTCGGCCGCGCGGTGGAGGAGGTGGACCGCCAGGTCGGAGGGGACGGAGTCGTAGCCGCAGGAGACCACGAGCCGGGCGCCGGTGGCCCGCGCGGTGGCGTGGGCCCGCTCGACCGCCTCGCGCACGAAGAGCGTCTCCCCGGTCAGGTCGGCGTAGTCGGTGCCCGCCTCGGCGCAGGCGAGCACGAGCGGCAGGCCGTGCCGCTGGTAGGGGCCGACGGTGCTGACCACGACGGCGGAGCGGGCCGCCATCCGGCGCAGGCCCTCCGCGTCGTCCGCGTCGACGACGACGAGCTCCCACCCGGCGGCCGCGGGGCCCAGCGAGCCGCGCACCTCGGCCAGCCGCCCGGCCGACCGGCCGGCCAGCGCGACCGTCGTCGTGTCTGGCTTTGTCCGGAGTAGGTGCTCGGCGACGAGCCGTCCGACAAATCCCGTGGCACCGAAGAGCATGATGTCGACGTTGCTGGTCATGGGCCTGATTCTCCCACCTGGAGGGCGGCGTGCACACCCCCCGGGGCCCTGTGAACCTCACCTTCAGGGGCGGAATTGACGGCTGGGTTTGCCCTTTTGCCCTCCGGGCGTCTAGGTTTGTCACACCTTGACCCGACGTAGTGCATGGAGAGACGAGATGACAGCTCAGCCGGTGCCCGTTGCGGATCTGTGGGAGTGGCAGTACGACGGCCTGTGCCGCAGCACCAACCCCGAGACCTTCTTCCACCCCGAGGGCGAGCGCGGTCCGTCGCGTCGCTGGCGCGACCAGCGGGCCGTGGCGATCTGCCAGGCGTGCCCCGTCATCCAGGCGTGCCGCGAGCACGCTCTGCGCGTGCGCGAGCCCTACGGCGTCTGGGGCGGGATGACCGAGAGCGAGCGCGAGGACTACCTCGCCGCCGAGGCACGCGGCGTGGGCGCCTGACCGGAGGCGCTCTCACGCCACGAGCAGCAGCCACCCGCCCGCACCCAGGCAGGCGGCGCACACCAGCCAGAAGGCAGCGACCCAGAGCACGGCCGGCAGGCCGGTGAGCCGGGCCAGCTGGTCGGCGTCGCTGTCGCCCGCCCGCACCCGGCGACGTGCGCGCTGGAGGCCGACGACCGAGCGGGGCGCCGCGAGCAGCAGCGTCCAGGCCACGAGCTGGGCCGTGCCTGCGAGCACCGGGCCGGGCGCCGTCCAGGACAGCGCCGCCACGGCGCACCCGGTGACGAGCACGACCCACAGCCCGAAGAGGTTGCGGACGAGCAGGAGCAGCACCGCGCAGGTGAGGACGAGCGCCCACAGCCAGCCCGCGGCATACCCCTGCGCGACGAGGACCGCCCCGGCGAGCCCGGCGAGCGCCGGCGCGGGGTAGCCGGCCGCGAGCATGGCCACCATCCCGGGCCCGTGCGGGCGGCCCCGGGAGACGGTCAGCCCCGAGGTGTCGGAGTGCAGGCGTATGCCGCCGAGCCGCCGCCCGACGAGCGCCGCCACGAGCGCATGACCCGCCTCGTGCAGCAGCGTGACCAGGTGCCGCACGAGGCGGTGGCCGGTCGGGCTCCACGTCAGGACGAGCGCGACGACGGCCAGGGCCACCGCGACCTGCGCCGGCAGGGGCGGCTGCGTCGTGGTGGCGCGGTCCCACAGGTCGGCGAGCACGGACCACAGGTACCAGGGTCGGCTGGGAGCCCCGCAGGGACGCGTCCCGCGCGGCGCGCGGGGGGTTTGGAAGAATGGCGCGCATGAGCGACACCGCCTTTGGCCCGCCCCTGCCTCCCGGGTTCACCGCCCACGAGCCGGGGGCCGAGGACGTGGACGACCTCGTCCGGCTGCTGCGGCGCCACGAGCGCGAGGCGCGCGGCTGGCCCGGCGCCGACAGCGAGGCCGTCGCGGCCGAGGTCGCGGGTCGCGGCGCGAGCACCCACCTGCACGAGGTCGTGCGCGACGCGGACGGCGTCCTGCGGTCCTGGATCAGCTGCCACGACCGCGCCGCGGGGCGGGTGCTCGTGGGCGTGACCGTGGACCCCGACCTGGCGGACCCGCAGGCCGACCCGCTGGCCGCCTACGGCTACGGCCGCGCCGAGGACCTGGGTCGGGAGGTGCTGCGCCGTCGCGAGATGGCCACGACCCAGCTCGACTCTGGGGCGTTCGCCGACGACCCGCGCCAGCAGCGGTGGCTGCGCGAGGCCGGCTACGAGCACGTGCGCGACTGGTGGCAGATGACGCGGCCGGTCGACCGGGACAGCGACGCCGACCAGCCGCCGCCCCGGGAGGGGGTCGAGGTCCGCCGCGTCCGCCGGGACGACGGTGCGGGCATGCCGGAGGAGGAGGACCTGCGGACCGTGCACCTCGTGCTCGAGGAGTCCTTCGCCGACCACTTCAACTCCTACCGGGAGACCTTCGAGGAGTTCGTCGGCCGGCTCCGCGAGGACCCGGGCCACCGGTGGGACCACTGGTGGCTGGCGACCGTCGACGGCGAGCCGGCGGGGGCCCTCGTCGCGACGACGACGACCGGGGGGGTCGACGAGCACGGCGTCGCCCGCCCCGACTCCTCCTACGTGGAGTACATCGGCGTCCACCGCCGCGCCCGCGGCCGCGGGGTCGCGAAGGCGCTGCTGCGGGCGGTCGTCGCCGACGCCGCCGTCCGTGGCCGCGGCTCGGTCGGCCTGGAGGTCGACGCGGACTCCCCCACGCGGGCCGACGGGCTCTACCTCTCCATGGGGTGGCGCACGAGCTACACCACCCAGTCCTGGCACCGCGACCTGTCGCTGGCGGGCGCGCGGGGCCGGGCGGGATAGCCTGCTGACGTGTACTTCACCGACCGTGGCATCGAGGAGCTGGCCGCGCGCCGGGGCCAGGAGGAGGTCACCTTCGACCGGCTCGCCGAGCAGCTGCGCACGTTCGTGGACCTGCACCCGGAGTTCGAGGTCCCGGTCGACCGCCTGGCCACCTGGCTGGCGCGCGAGGACGACGAGTGATGAGAGGTATGACGTGAGCCAGGGGCAGGCAGCACCCACCGGCATCGAGTACACCCCGAGCGCGGACTTCTCGGTCTCCGAAGGCCCT
>JASKZT010000351.1 GCA_030145965.1 Ornithinimicrobium sp. | reverse complement strand
CTGCACCACCAGGCGGCCGCCCAGTCGATGTATCTCGCCGGGCTGGTGGAGGAGCTCCGCGCCAGCTGGGAGGACCTGTCCGCCCTGCCGGGCCCCGTGCGCCACGACCTGGAGACCGACCTCGCGCACCCGGACCTGGCCCCGGGGGCGGGGGCCGCCGGGCACGAGCGGTGGGTCGAGCTGCTCGGGCGCCGCTTCGTCCAGCACGGTCTCAGCGCTCCTGCGGTCGACGCCGCGGGCGAGGGCCACCTCTTCGACCGGATCCGCTCCACCACGCAGGCCGCCCGGCGCAGCGGGCCGCTGGTCACGGTCATCGTGCCGTCCTACCGCCCCGACGAGGGCCTGATCACCTCGCTGCGCTCGATGACCGACCAGACGTGGGGCGACCTGGAGGTGCTCATCGTCGACGACGCCTCCGGGCCCGGCTTCGAGGAGCTCTACGAGGCCGTCACGACCGACCCGCGCGTGCGGCTGCTGCGCCTGGAGCGCAACGGCGGCAGCTACCTGGCCCGCCGGGCCGCTCTCGAGGTGGCCCGCGGGGAGCTCGTCACCACCCAGGACGCCGACGACTGGAGCCACCCCGAACGCATCGAGCACCAGGTCGACGCCCTGCTCGGGGCACCGGGCGCGCCCGCGAGCCGCTCGCTGGCGATCCGGGCCAAGGACGACCTGACCCACCAGTGGTTCGGCTACCGCGCCGTCCGCGACAACGCCTCGTCGCTGCTCGTGCGCCGCGAGGTGCTCTCGTCGGCGGGCACCTTCTGGCCGATCCGCAAGAGCGCGGACTCCGAGTACGCCGAGCGCCTCGGGCGGCTGGTCGGCCCGGTGGCGGAGACGGGCACCCCGCTGGCGGTCACCCGTCTGCGGGTGGGCAGCCTGTCGCGGGCGGACTTCACCTACCAGTGGTCCAACCCCGACCGGATCGCCTTCCGCGGGGTCTACCGCGCCTGGCACCGGACCCTGTCCGCCGCCACCTCGGGCGAGGACGTGCCCCCGGCCGCCGCACCCCGCGACGCCGACCTGCCCGAGGCACCCCCCGCCTTCGCCCGCGGGCTCGAGGGCACCCGGGTCTCCCCGGACCACCTCGACCTCTGCCTGGTCGGCGACTGGAGCACGGCACCCGACGACCCCCGCCACGCGGCGCTGCTCGAGGCCCTCGACGCGCTCGCCGACCGGCCGGTCGGGCTGTGGCACGTGGAGCGGCCCCTCGCGGCGCGGACCGCGCGCCCGGAGATGCACGACGGCTGGTACGACCTCGTCGTCGCCCGCGAGCACCTGCACGTCGTGACCCGCACCCGCGCCGGCCGCGCCGACCGCCTCGTGGTCACCGACCCCGACGTGCTCCTCACCGCGGTGGAGCAGCCGGCGACGCTCACCGCCGGGCAGGTCGACGTCGTCCTCACCGAGGAGCTCGCGGAGCCGGGCACCCTCGGACTGCCGCTGGACCTGCTGGCCGTCTCCGACGCCTGCCGCACCTGGTGGGGGCTGCGGCCGCGGTGGGTCGTCCTGACGGACGGCTCGGCGCAGACCGGGCGCGCGGCCGTGGAACGGGTCACCCGCGGCTTCCCGGGTCTCGCGGTCACGGCCACCGGTCTCGCCGGCCGGCGCTGAGGCCCGCGGCGGCAGCCCTCAGGGAGGCGGCGCGGCGTCGCCGGCCGGGGCGGCGCCGAGCACGAGGTCGCGGTAGGACTGCGCCACCTGGGAGGTGCCGAAGAGCCGGAGGGCCTCCTCCCGGGCGCGGTCGGCCTCCGCCGGCCACCGGTCGGGGCGGGTCACCTCGCGGACCCGGCGCTCGGCGGCGTCGAGGTCGTCGACCACCCACTCCGGGGGGTAGAGCAGGCGTGGCCCGCCTCGCGAGGCCAGCATCGGCCAGCTGCGCACGACGGGCACGGCGCCGGAGGCGGCGCCCTCGACGAGGCCCACGTGGCACCCCTCGCGCAGGCTGGTGGACAGGATGACCCCGACCGAGCGCAGCGGCTCCGCGACGTCGTCGGTGGGCCCGACGACCTGCACCCGGTCACGGAGCGCGGGCGAGGCCAGCCGATCCCGCACCTGCTCGACGTAGGGGGCAGTGACGGGACCCGGGGTGTCGCTGAAGCCCGGCCCGATCAGGACGAGCCGCCAGGCGGGGTCGCGTTCCAGCAGGTCGAGGGCCCAGAGGGGGTCCTTGACCCGACGGCCCCAGCCGACCATCCCCAGCGTGGTCGGTGCCTCCGCCGCCTTGGGCCTGGCCATCCCCTCGAGCTCCGTCTCGACCCCCAGCACCGTCACCGGCAGCCGCACCCCGTGCGCCGCGAGCAGGTCGCCCACGAGGCTGCGCATGGGCTCGCTCACCACGACCACCTGCTCCACCCGTTCCCAGGCGACGAGGTGCAGCCACGGGTCGAGGGCGTCGAGGGCGTGGACCCGCACGACGAGGCGCACGTCCGGGGGGCACAGGTGCGAGACCCACACGGTGGCGGGGTCGGCCCAGTCGCTGAAGACCACGTCGGCCCAGGGCAGCATCGCCTCCACCGCCTCGCGGGTGGCCTCGGCCTCCTCGCGCAGCTCCTCGTCGACCCCGGGGGCGTAGGCGTGGGCGCCCCGGTCCACCGCGCCCAGGAGGACCGCGAGCCGCGGCAGCGTCGAGGGGTCCAGCTTCTTGCGCCCCAGATGTCGGTGCCTGCGGGTGTGGTCCCGGATCTTGACCTCCGCCTCCTCCCGCAGGGCGGAGACCACGCCGTGGTGGAACTGGCCGTAGGCACCGGTGACCACGAGCA
>JASKZT010000050.1 GCA_030145965.1 Ornithinimicrobium sp. | reverse complement strand
CGGGTGGCGGCATACCCTCGGCCGGTGCTGCGCGTCGCGACCCTCAACATCAACGGTGTCCGGGCCTCCCACCGCCGGGGGTTCGGCGACTGGCTCGCCACCCGCGGCTGCGACGTGGTCGCGCTGCAGGAGGTGCGGGCCCCGGTCGCGGCCCTGCCCCCCGGGGCCTTCGGCGACTACCACGCCGTCTACGAGCCCGGGCAGGTCGCGGGGCGCAACGGCGTCGCCGTCCTGACCCGCCAGCGGCCCGTCGCGGTGCGGACGTGGGACGCCGAGGTGCTCGTGCGCGCCCCCGGCGAGGAGCACCTGCACACCGAGCCCGCGCCCGACGAGGTGCCGCTCGCCCGCGGTCTGGGCGCGCACGCCCACGAGGGGCGCTACGTCGAGGTCGACCTGGCGGAGGCGGCGGTCACGGTGGCCAGCCTCTACCTGCCCAAGGGCGGGCTGCCCGCCCATCTGCAGGACCCGCGGCGGATGCGCGAGGCGCCCGACGGCGGTGCCCGCTACGAGCGGAAGATGCGCTTCATGGCCGCCTTCGCCCGACACCTGCGCCGCACGAGGAGGGCCGCCGCCTCCCGGGGTCGCCAGCTGCTCCTGCTCGGCGACCTCAACATCGCCCGCACCCGGCTCGACGTGGCCGCCTGGCGGCGCGCCCAGAGGGCCGAGGGCTTCCTGCCCGAGGAGCGGGCCTGGCTGGAGGAGCAGCTGTCGCCGCGCACGCTCGTCGACGTGGTCCGTCGGGTGCACCCGGACACCGAGGGGCCCTACTCCTGGTGGAGCTGGCTGGGCGGCGCCTACGAGCGCGACGCGGGATGGCGGATCGACTACCACCTCGCGACCCCGGCCCTGGCCCGGACCGCCGTGAGCGCCGTCGTCGACCGCGACCACCGCGGGGTCCGGCTGTCCGACCACGCGCCGGTGGTCGTCGACTACGCGGTGTGAGGGAGTTCGCTGCGCGTCGGCCCGACGAGGCACTACGGTCGGGGCCAGGAGGGGATGACGTGACCGACGCGGTCCTGCAGGTGAGGTCGCTGGTCAAGGGGTTCGGGTCGCTCACCGCGGTGGACGACGTCAGCTTCGAGATCGGCGCGGGTGAGACGTTCGGGCTGCTCGGGCGCAACGGCGCGGGCAAGACGACGACGATCTCGATGGTCGCGGGCCTGCTGCGCCCCGACTCGGGCAGCGTGACCGTCGCCGGCGTGCCGATGGGCCAGGCGCCGGTCGAAGCCAAGCGGCACCTGGGCCTGGTGCCGCAGGACCTCGCGATCTACCCCGACCTGTCCGCCCGCGCGAACCTCGACTACTTCGGGCGGCTCCAGGGGCTGGGCGGGTCGACGCTGCGCCGCAGGGTCGACGAGGTGCTCGAGCTGGTCGGGCTGGCCGACCGCGCCAAGGAGCCCAGCAAGAAGTTCTCCGGGGGCATGAAGCGCCGGCTCAACATCGCCGTCGGCCTCCTGCACCACCCCACGCTCCTCATCCTCGACGAGCCGACGGTCGGCGTGGACCCGCAGTCGCGCAACTCGATCCTGGAGTCGATCGAGACGCTCTCGGTCGAGGGCATGGCCGTGCTCTACACGACCCACTACATGGAGGAGGCCGAGCGCCTCTGCGACCGGATCGCCGTCGTCGACGACGGCCGCCTCCAGGCCGAGGGGACGCGCGGCGAGCTCATCGAGCTCACCGGCGGCGTCGACACGATCCGGCTCACCGGCACGGGCGACCTGGACGCCGGCGCCGCCGCGATCGGGCGTGTGCCGGGCGTGGAGCAGGTCGTGCGCGACCGCTCCACGCTCGTGCTGACCGTCCGCGACGCGCCGACCGCCGTCGCCCCGATCGTCAACGCCGCCACCGGTGCGGGCCTCGCCCTCTCCGACGTGGAGATCTCCCGCCCCGACCTGGAGTCGGTGTTCCTCCACCTCACCGGCAAGGCGCTGAGGGACTAGCGGTGCGCCAGGTCCTCGTCATGGTCGCCACGGACCTGCGCCGCCAGGTCCGCAACCTCTCCGCGGTGATGTATGCCGTCGTCGTCCCCCTCGCGCTCATCTACGTGATGAACCTGCTCATCGGCGGCATCGACGACGTCGAGATCTCCCCGGTGACGGTCGCCGTGGCGGTGCCCGAGGGCGACGCGCTCGCGGCGGTCGTCCCGCAGGCGCTCGCCGGCGCGGGCGAGGACCTGGACCTCACCGTCACCCGGGCCTCCGCCGACGAGGTCACGCGCCTCGTCGAGGAGGGCGGTGCCGGCGTCGCGGTCGTCGTCCCGGACGGCTTCGGCGCCGACCTGGTCGCCGGCGACGGCCCGCAGGTGCAGCTGACGCTGGCCGACGGCCTCGGCCTGGAGGGCACCGTCGTCACCTCGATCGTCGAGACCACCCTGGCCGACCTCACGGCCGGCACCCGCACCGCCGCGGCCGCGGCAGCCCTGGGGGTGCCGCCCACCGAGCTCGCCGGCGTGGCCGGCTCGCTGCAGGAGGCCACCGCCCCCGTGACCTGGACCCAGGGCGAGACGGCCGACGAGCAGCTCACCTTCGCCGAGAACGTCGTGGCAGGCCAGGCCGGCATGTTCCTCTTCTTCACCGTCGGCTTCGGGGTGCTCGGGCTCGTCACCGAGCGCGAGCAGGGCACGCTGCGCCGGCTGCTGTCGATGCCGCTGCGCCCCGGCCGCGTCGTGCTGGCCAAGGGGCTGGGCAGCCTCGTGCTCGGGCTCATCTCGATGACGGTGCTGCTCACGGTGTCCGGCGTGATGTTCGACGACGTCCGGCTGGGGTCGCCCCTGGCGGTCGGCGTGCTCGTCGTCCTCACCGTCGCGGCCGCGACGTCGCTCACCTTCGTCATCGCCGCGGTGGCCCGCACGGCCGAGCAGGCCAACATCGCCCAGTCGATCGTCGCGGTGGCGCTGGGCATGTTCGGCGGGGCCTTCTTCCGGCTCGACGTGAGCGGCCCCCTCGGGTCCCTCCTGCTCGTCAACCCCGTCAGCGCCTTCACCCGCGGGCTCGGCATCACCGCGGGTGGTGGCGGCGTCACCGACCTCGGCGTGCCCACCGCGATCCTCCTCGCCTTCACGGCGGTCTGCCTGCTGGTCGCCCGCCTGGTGCCCGGCCGCGAGGAGCTGCTGTGAGGCTGCGCCCCCTCCTGGCCATCACCGTCGTCGAGCTGCGGCGCTTCCTCGCCGACCGCTCCAACATCTTCTTCGTCTTCATCTTCCCGATGCTGCTCGTCGTCGTCCTCGGCATCCAGAGCTCCGGCGGCGGAGCGGCCGGGCAGGTGGCCGTCGTCGGCGACAGCTCGACGCTGCGGACCGCCCTCGTCGACGCCCTGGGGAGGGCCGACCTGGAGGTGGCCGAGAAGGACCCGGCCACGATGCGCGCCGACGTCGCCCAGGGCCGCGACCAGGTCGGCGTCGTGGTCGGGCCCGAGGCGGCCGCCGCCTACGACGCCGGTGAGGCCGTCGAGCTCGAGATCGTCACGGGTGGCCAGACGACCGCCCTCGCCGTCGAGCAGGTGGTCCGTCGCGCCGCCGGCACCGCCATGCTGCGGGGCGCCCAGGAGGTGGTGCTCACCCGCACCGGGGCCTCCGGGGCGGAGGTCGACGCCGCCCTGGCGGACGCGGGAGACCGGGTGGCGCCCGCCACCCTGGCCGTGCAGGACACGAGCGAGGTGGCCCAGGAGCTGTCCGGCGTCGCCGGCACCACCCTGGCCGCGGGCAGCATGCTCCTGCTCTTCACCTTCCTCAACACCCTGGCCGGTGGCGCGGCCACCCTCATCCAGGCCCGTCGCGACGGCATCGTGCGACGCACCCTCGCGGCCCCCGTCACCGTCGGCGAGACGATCACCGGGGTGGCCCTCGGGCGGCTGGCGATCGCCGGCTTCCAGGCGCTCTACATCCTGCTCGCCACCCGGCTCCTCTTCGGGGTCGACTGGGGCGACCTCCTCGCCGTGGCGGTCCTGCTGCTCGTCTTCGGGCTCGTCGGGGCCGGCGTGTCGATGGTGCTGGGCGCGGCGCTGGACAACGAGGGCGCCGCCACGGGGCTCGCGGTCGGCCTGGGCCTGGTGCTGGGAGCGCTGGGCGGCACGATGTTCCCCCTCGAGCTCTTCCCCGACACCCTGCGCGCCGTCGCCCACGTCACGCCGCACGCCTGGGGCTACGAGGCCCTCGCCGAGATCCAGCGGCACGGCGGCGGGGTGCTCGACATCCTGCCC
Source organism: Ornithinimicrobium sp. (assembly GCA_030145965.1). Classification (GTDB taxonomy): domain Bacteria; phylum Actinomycetota; class Actinomycetes; order Actinomycetales; family Dermatophilaceae; genus Ornithinicoccus. Next base: position 324 of record JASKZT010000050.1, on the reverse strand, counting down.
CAGCTCGGCGTGCTGGCCGCGATGGCCCTCGGGACGCTCCTGCTCGGGGGGCTCCTCCTGCGCCGCAGCCTCGCCCGCGCCATGTGACCGTCGCCTCCCCCGGCGCGGCGAGGCTCAGGTGCTCGGCACCGGCGCCGGGGCGCCGTCCTGCGTGTCCAGGTCCACGGCCGCGCCGCGGAACTGCGCGGCGTGGAGCCGGGCGTAGGCACCCTCGGCCGTCAGCAGCTCCTCGTGGGTGCCCTGCTCGACGATGCGGCCCTGCTCCATGACGAGGATGAGGTCGGCGTCGCGGATCGTGGACAGGCGGTGGGCGATGACGAAGCT
>JASKZT010000040.1 GCA_030145965.1 Ornithinimicrobium sp. | reverse complement strand
AACAACGCCAACTTCTCCACCCCGGCCCAGGACGGCGGCCGCCCGCGGATGCAGATGTACCTGTGGCCCGGGAACCAGTTCGGTGCGCAGAACGCCCTGACCCTGGGCACCGGCGCCGGCGCCGTCACCTACGACGCCAACTACGCCCGGTTCACGCCGGCCCCGACCAACGCCGGCTTCCCGGGCACGGTCGTGGTCGTGGACAGCACCTGCACGCCCTTCGAGGCGCCCGGGGCGATCGTCATCACCTCGCGGACCGGCTCGTGCACCCCGCACACGCAGGTGCGCAACGCCGAGGCCGGCGGCGCCGTCGCCGTCGTCATCGCGCACAACACCGACGCCGCGGCCCCGATCCTCTCCGGCAGCATGGACCCGGCCGTCGGCATCCCGGCGATCTCGGTCAGCCAGGCCGACGGCGCGGCCATCCGCGCGCAGGTCGCCGCGGGCACCACGACCGGCTCGGTGCACAAGTCGTCCTCCCACCCCGGCATCCGTGACGGGGACTTCGAGAACGGCATCATCATCCACGAGTACGGCCACGGCGTCTCCAACCGCCTGACCGGTGGCCCCGGCATCAACTGCCTCTCGGGCCACGAGCAGATGGGTGAGGGCTGGAGCGACTACCTGGCCATCACGATGCTGCTCGACCCGGCGCTGGACGACCCGGAGAAGGCCCGCGGCATGGGCCCGTACGCCCTCTTCCAGGACGACCGCCACGGGGCCGGCATCCGCCCGGCGCCCTACTCGCGCGACATGGCGATCCAGCCCTTCACCTACGACCGGATCAAGACGGGCGGCTGGGTCACCGGCGGCTCGCTCGCGACGCCGCACGGTGTGGGCCACGCCTGGGCCGCGACGCTGTGGGACCTCAACTGGGACCTCATCGACAAGCACGGCTTCACGCCGGACATCTACGCCGCCTGGGACACCGCCGGCAACACCCGCGCCATGCAGTACGTGATGGACGGCATGAAGCTGCAGGGCTGCTTCCCCGGCTTCATCGCCGGTCGTGACGGCATCCTCGCCGCCGACGCCGCCCTGGGCGGTGCGGACAGCTGCAACATCTGGTCGACCTTCGCCCGCCGCGGCCTCGGCTACAGCGCCGTCCAGGGCACGACCAACCGCAACGACAACACCGAGGCCTTCGACGTGCCCCCGCACTGCGAGGCCCCCGGTGCCGGCGTGACCGGTTCGCCGTACTCGGCCGACACGCTCAACGTCGTGGACGCCGGCGACACCGCCCCGGTCAAGTTCAGCCTGGGCGGCGACCTCGGCCTGGACATCCTGCGTGACGCGCACAGCCCCTCCAGCCAGGAGATCAGCTGCGACACGCTCGAGCCGGTGCAGTACGCACCGACCTTCCCGACGCAGACCACGGGCAACCGCGGCCTGACGTACAGCCAGGGCAACCAGCGCTACCAGTACAACTGGGAGACGTCCGAGTCCTGGGCCGGCTCCTGCCGCCAGCTGATCATCACGCTGGAGGACGGCACGCAGCACCGCGCCAACTTCGCCTTCGAGGGCTGAACCTTCCGGCGAGCAGCGAGGCCCCCGTCACCATCCGGTGACGGGGGCCTCTCCGCGCGCCCGCCTCAGGGGCCCTCGACGACGAGGTCGACGACCAGCTCCTCGCCCTCGCCCACCGTCAGGGTGACCTCTCCGGCCTGGAGCCCGAGGAGCTCGTACTCGGCATACCCCGGGTCGGCGAAGTGCTGGACCGGCACGGCCTCCACGACGCCCGCGTCGGTCAGGTCGGGGGAGAGGTCCTGCAGCGGGGGCTCGAGGCGCAGCACGGCGCTCTCGCCGACGGCCAGGCGGACCCGGGCGCCGGAGTCGGCGGCGGTGAGCACGTCGCCCGCGCCGAGCTCCTCCTGGTCCTGGCCCGCCGTGCCCGCGTCGTCGTCCGACGTCGTCGGGTCCGCGGTGCTCGGGCCGTCGGTCGTCGGGTCACCGGTGCTCGCGTCACCGGTGCTCGGGCCGTCGGTGGTCGGGTCGGCCTGGTCCACGGGGGCTCCGCTCGTCGTGGTGGGAGGTGTCGCGGCGGACGTGCCGGAGCCCGTCGACCCGTCGTCGGCGTCGCACCCGGAGAGGGTGAGTGCGAGGCAGGCGAGGGCGGGGAGGGCGACCAGCGGTCCACGGCGGTGGGGACGTCTCATACGCTGAGAATCTAGCCGACCACGGTCAGGAGGCCCGGTGACGTCACCGACCCACAGCAGCAGCCCCGGCGGGCGCCCCTTCCGGGAGCGTCACCTGGAGGAGCAGGTCCGCACGCTCACGTCACGCCTGGGCGAGCTCACGGCGCGCAACGACCAGCTCGCGGACACCCTGCGCACCGCCCGCGGGCAGATCGCCGGCCTCCGCGAGGACCTCGACGCGATGGGCAGCCCGCCGCTGACCTTCGGCCAGGTGCTGCGGGTCGTCGGCGACGGCACCGTCGACCTGTCGGTCGCGGGGCGCCGCGTGCGCACCCGGGTGTCGTCCGAGGTGGACACCGACGAGCTGCGCCCGGGACGCGAGGTCCTGCTCAACGAGGCGCAGGCGGTGGTGGCCGTCGGGGGCTACGAGCGGTCCGGGGAGGTCGTCACGGTCAAGGAGCTCCTCGGGGAGGACCGCGTCGTCGTCCTCGTCCGCGGCGAGGACGAGCGGGTCTGCCGGCGGGCCGGCTCGCTGGGACCGGAGCCCGTGCGCGTCGGCGACGCCCTGCTCCTGGACGCCCGCTCCGGCTTCGTCACCGAGCGCGTGCCGCGCCCGGAGGTCGCCGAGCTCGTGCTGGAGGAGGTGCCCGACATCTCCTACGACGACATCGGCGGCCTGGGCGGCCAGATCGAGCAGATCCGCGACGCGGTCGAGCTGCCCTTCCTCCACGCCGACCTCTACGCCGCGCACCGGCTGCGCGCCCCCAAGGGCGTCCTGCTCTACGGCCCGCCGGGGTGCGGCAAGACGCTCATCGCCAAGGCGGTGGCCGCCTCGCTGGCGCGCCAGACCGCCGAGCGGCTCGGCCAGCCGCCGGAGGCCAGCTACTTCCTCAACGTCAAGGGCCCCGAGCTGCTCAACAAGTACGTCGGGGAGACCGAGCGGCACATCCGCTCGATCTTCCAGCGCGCCCGGGAGAAGTCGGCAGACGGGCGCCCCGTCGTCGTCTTCTTCGACGAGATGGAGTCGCTCTTCCGCACCCGCGGCTCGGGCGTCTCCTCCGACGTCGAGACGACGATCGTGCCGCAGCTGCTCGCCGAGATCGACGGTGTCGAGCGCCTCGACAACGTCATCGTCATCGGCGCCTCCAACCGCGAGGACATGATCGACCCGGCGATCCTGCGCCCCGGGCGCCTCGACGTGAAGATCAAGATCGAGCGCCCGGACGCCGCCGGGGCCGTGGACATCTTCGCCAAGTACCTGACCACCGACGTGCCGCTGCACCCCGAGGAGGTGGCGGCGCACGGCGGTGACCGGGCGGCCACCGTGGCGGCGCTCATCGACGCGGTCGTCGGCCGGATGTACGCGGTGCGGCCCGAGAACGCCTTCCTCGAGGTCACCTACCAGGGAGGTGACCACGAGGTCCTCTACTTCAAGGACTTCGCCTCCGGCGCGATGGTCCACAACATCGTCGACCGCGCCAAGAAGCTGGCGATCAAGGACCTGCTCACGAGCGGGGAGGAGGGCGTGCGCACGCGCCACCTCGAGCGCGCCTACCTCGACGAGTTCAAGGAGAACGAGGACCTGCCCAACACCACCAACCCCGACGACTGGGCACGGATCTCGGGCAAGAAGGGCGAGCGCATCGTCTAC
>JASKZT010000304.1 GCA_030145965.1 Ornithinimicrobium sp. | reverse complement strand
GTGTCCTGCGTTGTTCGGCATTAGCCCTTCACTGCTCCTTGCATGATTCCGGAAATGAGTTGTCTGCCCGCCACGGCGAAGAGCGCCAGGAGGGGAAGTGTGGCCATGACGGCGCCGGCGAGGACGATCGAGTAGTCCACGTAGCGGGCCGACTGCAGCTGGCTCAGCGCCGTCTGCAGGGTGGGGTTGCTCGCGTCGAGGACCAGCAGCGGCCACAGGAAGTCGGTCCACGCCGTCATGAAGGTGAACAGGCCGAGGATGGCCATGGCCGGACGGGCCGCGGGCAGTGCGACGTGCCAGAAGGTCAAGATCATCGACGCCCCGTCCATCCGGGCCGACTCGATGAGCTCGTCGGGGATGACGTCCACGAGGTACTGGCGCATGAAGAACACGCCGAACGCCGTCACGAGGGTGGGCACGACGACCGCCCCGATCTCGCCGGTCCAGCCGAGCTCACGCATCAGCATGAACAGCGGGATGATGCCGAGCTGCGTGGGGATGGCCATGGTCGCGACGACGGTGACCATGAGGCCGTCCCGCCCCTTGAACCGCAGCTTCGCGAACGAGTACCCGGCGAGCGTGGAGAACGTGACCACCGAGACGGTGATGATCCCCGAGATGAGCACGCTGTTGCCCAGGGCCAGCCAGAACGGGATGGTGTCGAAGACCTCGCCCACGTTCGTCCAGAAGTTGCCCCCCGGCAGCAGCGGCGGCCAGGCCCGGCCGAGCGCCTCGTTGGAGCGGCTGCCGATGATCACCGACCACCACAGTGGATAGGCGCTGGCCAGGAGGAAGGCGGAGAGCAGCCCGTAGGTGAGGAATCCGGGGCGGCGGCCGTCGCCGAGGATCCGCCGGCGCACGGGCACCGCCCGGGGCCGCCGCGACCCGGTCCTCGTGGGTGCGCCGGTGGCGCTCATCGTGTCCTCCTCGTGGTCGTCGGTGCCGTGGCCGCCCGTGGCGCCCCGGTGTCGGTGTTCGCCGCCGCGTCGGGGACGACGGCGTCCCCCGCACGCAGCCGCCGCCGACGACCGGTCCTGGGACCGGCCCTCCCCCCGTCGGACGCCGTCGCGATGCGGCGCGAGACCAGGTAGTTGACCAGGCCGAAGAGCAGGATGAGGAGGAAGAGCAACCAGGCGATGGTCGCGGCCTTGCCGAAGTTCTGGCGCTGGAAGGCCATCTCCCAGAGGTAGAGGACCGTGGTCTGGAACTGGCGCTGCGTACCGCCCGCGGCCACGGGGTCGAAGAGCCTCGGCTCCGTGAAGATCTGGAGGCCGCCGATGGTGGTCGTGATGATCACGAACACCATCGTGGGGCGGATGCTCGGCAGGGTGATGCTGAAGAACCGGCGGACGGGGCCCGCGCCGTCGATCGCGCCGGCGTCGTAGAGGTCCCGGGGCACCGCCTGCATCGCCGCGAGCAGGATCAGCGCGTTGTAGCCCGTCCAGCGCCAGTTGACCATGGCGGCGATGGCGACGTGGCTGGGCAGCGTCTCGTTCTTCCACATGATCGGGTCGATCCCGAAGCTGCCGAGGATGTTGTTGACGAGGCCGTACTGCTCGCCGAACATGTTCGTGAAGATCATGGCGACGGCCACCGGAGTCACCACGTAGGGCAGCAGCACGCTCATCTGCCACAGCGTCCTGGCGCGCAGGTTCTGGTCCAGGACCGCCGCGATGAGCACCGCGGCCGCCAGCTGCGGGATGCTCGAGAGCAGGAAGATGCTCACCGTGTTGAACAGCGAGTTCCAGAAGAACCGGTCCCGCAGCACCTCGGTGAAGTTGCCCAGCCCCACGAACTCGCCCCGGCCGGTGAGCAGGTGCCAGTCGAAGAGCGAGACGAAGAACGTGTACCCGAGCGGGAAGAGCCCCACCACTCCGAAGAGGACGAAGAAGGGCGCGATGTACAGGTAGGGGGAGGCTTTCAGGTCCAGGACGCTGAGCCGCTGTCTGCGGGTCGGCCTGGGCGGACTCGGCGTCGACGCGGCAGGTGCCGCGGCGACGGGACGGTGGGCTGTCGTGGTCATGAGGATCTCGCGCTTCCGTGAGGGGGCCTCCGGCGGATTCCGGAGGCCCCGTGGCCGGGTCCTGCTAGTTGTTGACGACCAGGTCGTCCAGAAGCGCGAGCGCCTCGTCCCAGGCCTCGTCGGCAGTGGCGGTCCCGGCGTCGAGGCGCTTCAGCGGCGGCAGGAAGACGTTCTCCTGGATCACGGAGTCGTCCGGGCCCTTGAACTGGGCGACGACCCCCTCGGCGCGGGACGCGAGGATCACCCCGGTGGGTGCATCGTTGAACACCGGGTTCGGTTCGGCGTCCTCGACCAGCTTCTGCTGGGCCTCGACGGTGCTGGGGAAGTTGTTCGCCGCGGCCGACTGCTTGACCTGCTGCTCGGGCGCGGTGAGCCAGGCCGCGAGCTTCGCCGCCTCCTCCGGGTGCTCGGAGGTCTTCGGGACGGAGAGGAACGCGCCGCCCCAGTTGGAGGCACCGCCCGGGAAGACGTCGGCGAAGTCCCACCCGCTGCCCTCGCCGCCGCCGGCGGACTCGAGCTGGCCCTCGATGGTGCCGAGCATCCACCCGGGGCAGACGAAAGTCGCGAAGGAGCCGTCCACGAAGGCCTGTCCGTTGCCCCAGTCGAACTGGGTCTGGTTCGCGGAGAGTCCGTCGAGCGTGCCCGCGGCGAGCAGGTCGAAGCGCTCGCGCAGCTCGTCGTTGCCCTCCACGTTCAGCTCGCCGTCGGCGGTGTAGTACCCCTCCTCGAGCTGGTTGACCATGGAGTTCCACACGAAGCCGGACTGGTCGTACCAGGCCTTGCCCGTGGTCTCCTGGTACTCGCGGCCGAGGTCGAAGTAGGTCTCCCAGGTGGCGTCGTCGCCGCCGAACAGCTCCGCGACCTCCTCGCGGTCGCTGGGCAGGCCGGCCTCCTCGAAGAGCTTGCCGTTGTAGCAGAGGCCCTGGGGGCCGATGTCGGTGCCGTAGCCGATGACGCGGCCCTCGGGGTCGGTCCCCTGCTCGAACTTCCACGGCACCCAGTTGTCCTTGATGTCGGCGGCGCCGTGCTCGTTGAGGTC
>JASKZT010000288.1 GCA_030145965.1 Ornithinimicrobium sp. | reverse complement strand
CGCCCTCAGCGCCCGTCTCGTGCCACTCGGCGTTGAAGACCCCTCCGAAGAGCTCGTGCAGGTCCTCGAGGGTCTCCATCCTCGAGACGTCCAGCCCTGCCGTGCGGACTGCCGCCTGCGCGTCGGGAGCGGCCGTACATGTCTCCACGGTGCCGCTCACGGCGTGCCCCGGAGACGGAGGTCCCGGGCGGGCCGCTCGGGCAGCTGCTCGGTGAAGCGCACGAGCAGGGTGGCAAGGGCGTCCCGGTCGGTCGCCCGGACCGGCCCCTGCTCCGCAACCGCCCCGAGCAGCCAGGTGTCGGTCGGCGACCGGTCCCCCGTTCCAGGACAGCGCCCGCCGGACGTCCCCGCGGCTCGCCCAGCGCAGGAGCCGGGCGATGGCCATCCGCACCTGCTGCCCGGCAGCCTCGCCCTCCCGGTCCTCGAGCTTTGGGTTGACCAACAGAAGTTCTCGTCCCTCAGGACCTGCGCTCAGAGCCGAGGACGTGGTCGTACAGCACCCCCGTGGCGGCGGCCTGGACGAACTTGTCGACGAGATCGACCGTCCAGTCCTGCCGGTCCCAGCTGCGGGGCTCGTACAGACCGAGGGCCGTGTTGAGGAGGACGTCGCCGGTGTAGACGGTCGCGAAGACGACCCCGACCGCTCTGCCCCCGTGCAGGCCGGTCCGAGCGGTGATCGCATATGCGGTGCCCCACATGAGGCCCAACGAGAAGTGGGTCCCCCAGTTCAGCCGGTCACGTGCCCGGACACTGCTCGCATCGACCGGGAGGACCTTCTGCGCGAGGTCGGCCGGGGCGTAGCTCGGGGGGCGCCCGGTGAGGGGCATCTCGACAAGCTTCTGGAAGGCGGTCATCACGACCGTCCCTGCGACTCCGGCGACCATGCCGCGGGCGATCGACTGCATCAGGGGCGGCGTGCTCAGCCTCGTGGTCATCATGGTTCACCGTAGGTCTCGGCCTCCGGGCCAGCAACGCGCACCGCTCCGGGCGCCGGTTAGGCTCGGGACATGGATCGCCGCGATGTACTGGTCATGGCTTCCGCAGGTCAGCTCGCGGCGAGTCTGCTGGGTCACCGTGTCGCGGTGCGCCAGGGTCGGTCCTTCGACATCGCGTTCACGCGGTGGCGCGGGCGGCCCGAGCGCGTCGCCCGCGACTCGTGGTTGATCGGGACAGGACTGTCGGCTCCGGTCGTGGTGCTCACCGCCCAGGCAGCTGCGACGGCGCGACTCCTCACGACCCGCAGCCCTGCCGCGGCACGAGCTCTCGGGCTGCTGGGCGCGGGCGTCAGCTTCGGATACCTCGTCGAGCAGGAGTTCCGCACGGCGGTGACCCCGACGAGGCTCGATCCTGCGACCACACCCGCAGCCGCGGCAGGCTTCGGGCTCGCCGTCATCATGGCCGTGGCCGGCCTAGGAGGCCCACGCGTCCTCGTGGCGGCAGGAGGACGTTCCGCTTAACCGGTTGCCGAGGCTGATCCGCTTCGTCAGGCTCGGGCAGGTGACCTCTAGTGACCTGTGGGACGCCGATGCCGCTCAGCGTTATGACGACCCGTCGTCGCCGATGTTCAGCCCCGAGGTCCTCGACCCCACGGTGGACTTCCTCGCCGACCTGGCCGGGGACGGCCCCGCCCTGGAGCTCGCCATCGGGACCGGCCGGGTCGCGGTGCCGTTGTCGCAGCGCGGCGTGCCGGTCACCGGAATAGAGCTCTCCGAGCCGATGGTCGAACAGCTGCGGCGAAAGGCGTCCGGTGCCGAGATCCCGGTCACGGTCGGCGACATGGCCACCGCGCGCGTCCAGGGCGGCTTCTCCCTGGTCTACCTCGCCTTCAACACCCTGGGGAACCTCCGCACGCAGGATGAGCAGGTCGAGTGCTTCCGCAACGCAGCGCGTCACCTCGTTCCCGGCGGGCACTTCGTGATCGAGCTCTGGGTTCCCGGCATCCGCCGCTTCCCGCCCGGCCAGACGGCCGTGCCCTTCGAGGTCACCGAACGCCACACCGGGTTCGACACCTACGACATGAGCACCCAGCAAGGGACCTCCCACCACTACTCCAGGGAACCCGACGGGACCTTCCGGTACACGACGAGCAACTTCCGCTACGCCTGGCCGGCCGAGTGCGACCTGATGGCCCAGCTCGCGGGGCTCGAGCCAGCAGGGCGCTGGGCCGACTGGACCCGGGCGCCCTTCACCTCCGAGAGCGACAGCCACATCTCGGCATACCACCGCCCGGCATGACGGAGTGCCGCAGCTCTGTGCCTCCAGCGACGTCGACGTGTCAGCCCGCGAGGATGGCCATGCGCCCGGAGACGAGGTCGACGGGACGTGGACGTACTGCGGCGATGAGGTGGCGGCGCACCATGGAGGCCTAGCTGCAGCCCTTCTCGAACCCGGCGACCGGGACGACCCCTTGGTGCCTTGCCGAATGCTCGGCCGCGACGAAGCCCCTGCGACCTGCGGCGTCGTTCTCTATCCTGGGTGCATGACCGAGAGAGCCACCCGGCGCGCCTCCGCGACGGAGGAGACCTGCCGCCCCGGTGCGCTCGGCGGGCTGATGCCCAAGGAGGATGCCCAGCAGCTCGCCGGGGTGCTGAAGGCGCTTGCCGACCCGGTCAGGCTGCGGCTCCTGGACTACCTGGCCGGCGCCGACGGCGGCATCGCCTGCGCGTGCCACCTGCCGGCCGCCCTCGGCATCACGCAGCCCACCCTGTCCCACCACATGCGCACCCTGCGCGACGCCGGCCTCGTCGACCGGGACCGCCGCGGGCGCTGGGTGCACTACACCGTCCGACCCGAGGCGCTGGACCGCGTCAGGGCGTTCCTCGACCTCAGCCCAGAGAGCCCCGCCGACAGCTGCTGCTGAGGGCGGCCACGGCCGCCTCCCGCTGCTGCTCCAGGGCAGCGATGCCACGGTCGAGAGCGTCCAGCTCCCCGGCCGAGCCGTCCCCTGTCGCGGGGAGATCATGCTCGCGCCGGGCCGCCCGTGTCGAGACCCACCGCCTCGCTCAGCGGGGGTGGTCGCCCTGCCGGTCGGGCAGGTCGTTCCACCCGCAGACGGGGCAGATCTGGAACTGCGCCGGCCCCCGTGACAGCTCGCCGGCCAGGACGCCGCGGACCTGGTCGACCACCGCCCGGACCAGCGACTGCCGCCTGCACCGGGGGCACTCGGCCCGCTCGTCCTCATGCTCAGCCATGCGGTCAGCATCCCACCGCCGGGGCGGTGGGGGAAGGGCTGCCGGCCGTGGCCGATCGCGCCATCCCTCGGGAGCCCAGCTTCACGGTCGTCCGCGCGCACCTGGACCAGGTCATGCGCGACGGTGACATCCAACCAGCTCGACACATCCGACCCCTGGCAGGCCAAGCTCCACGCGGCCCTGCAGGACCTCATCACCGAGATGGGCTGACACCCAGCCGGCCCGCACGACAGCACGACGAGGCGGGGCGCCCGGTCATCCGACCGGGCGCCCCGTCCGTGCGTGCGCGGC
>JASKZT010000030.1 GCA_030145965.1 Ornithinimicrobium sp. | reverse complement strand
CGTTCACGGTGCTCGGCTTCCCGGTCGCCGACGTCGGGGCGGCCGTGCGCGCCCTCGGGGAGCGCGGGGTCGAGTTCCTGCGCTACGACGGTTTCGAGCAGGACGAGCTGGGCATCGCCCGCGGCGAGCAGGGGCCGGACATCGCGTGGTTCGCCGACCCGGCGGGCAACGTCCTGTCCGTGCTCTCGCGGGTCTGAGACTCCGGGCCGGCGACCGGAGCGGTCAGGAGGGCGCGCCGGAGGTGAGGCGCTCCAGGACGAGACCGGGCCGCGGGTTGGTGTGCGGCACGCCGTCGAGCACGACGGTGGGCACGGTCTCGTTGCCGTCGTTGACGCTGCGGACGAAGGCCGCGGCCTCGTCGTCCTGCCAGATGTTGACCCACGTCGCCCGCTCCCCCTCCTGGCCGAGGTGGTGCTTGAGGCGCTGGCAGAAGCCGCAGCCGGGCCTCCAGTAGATGACGACCGACCGCTCGGGCTCGGGCATGGCGAGGACCTCCTGATGTGTCGTGGTGCGCCCGCCCCGCCAGGGGGCCACCCAGCGCACGAGCAGCAGCCCGCCGACGGCGTAGACCGCGGCGAAGAGCCAGTCGCGCTGCCACGCCGAGGACGCCACGACGGCGACGACCAGGGCGAGCAGGATGATCCACAGACGGCGGCGCATGTCCCTAGTGTGCCAACCCGCGCGCCTCACAGCCGGAGCAGCGTGAACGTCCCGTCCTCGTGGAGGAGCACGTGCTCGATCCAGTCGGCCCCGTCGACGACGCTGCGGCAGGTGACGACCGTCTCCACCGAGACGGTCGACGACTCGGGGCACGCCACCATCTCGACGAGGCTGCCGGTGCTCTCGTGCAGGTCGGTGATCGCCGTCTCCAGGTCGGCGCCGGCGACCCGCTCTCCCTCGACCGCGCCCAGCTCGCCCGTCAGCGCCGTGTAGCCGGCGCCGGAGCCGAGGTAGACCAGCCCCGCACCGACGCCGAGCGCGACGAGCAGGGCCAGACCGGACAGCACGAGCGCGGCGATCGCCAGGCCCCGGCCCTGGGCGGGCGGCGCGGGCGGCATCCACCCGTAGGGCTGGGGTCCTGCCGCGTAGGGGCTGGCCGGCGGGTGGCCCGGCGGGACGGGGGCGCTCATACCTCTCCTGCCTGCGCCGGCTCTCCGAGACCGGACGGTCCGGCGTGCAGGAGCCGGACGAACTGCTCCTCGTCGAGGACCGGCACGCCGAGCTCCTCGGCCTTGGCGGCCTTGGACCCGGCGTTGGCGCCCACGACGACGTAGTCGGTCTTCTTCGACACCGACCCGGACGCCTTGCCCCCGCGGCTGAGGATGGCCTCCTTGGACTCGTCGCGGCTGAGGCCCTCCAGCGAGCCGGTGACCACCACCGTCAGCCCCTCGAGGGTGCGCTGCACCGACGCGTCCCGCTCGTCGGCCATCCGCACGCCGTCCGCGGCCCACCGCTCGACGATCTCGCGGTGCCAGTCGACCTCGAACCACGCCTTCACCGCCTCGGCGATGACCTGGCCGACGCCCTCGGTCGCCGCCAGCTGCTCCACCGAGGCCTCGCGGATCGCCTCCATCGACCCGAACTCGGTCGCCAGCGCGCGGGCTGCGGTCGGCCCGACGTGGCGGATCGACAGCGCGACGAGCACCCGCCACAGCGGCTGCTGCCTGGCCTGCTGCAGGTTGTCGACGAGCTTCTGCCCGTTGGCGGAGAGCGCCCGCCCCTCGCTCACGGCATCGGGCGCATCGCCCTTCCTGGCCGCGCGCGTGTAGAGGGGCACCCGGCGCACGTCATCGGCCGTCAGCGAGAAGAGCGTCGCCTCGTTGGTCAGCACGCCGGTCTCCAGCAGCGCGTTGATCCCCTCCCCGCCCAGCGCCTCGATGTCGAACGAGCCGCGGCCGGCCAGCAGCTCCAGACGGCCCTGCAGCTGGGCGGGGCACTCCTTGCGGTTGGGGCAGCGGATGTCCTTGTCGCCCTCCTTCTCCGGGCGCAGCGGCGTGCCGCACGAGGGGCACTCGGTGGGCATCACGAACGCCCGCTCGGTGCCGTCCCGCTTCTCCACGACCGGGCCGAGGATCTCGGGGATGACGTCGCCGGCCTTGCGCAGCACGACCGTGTCGCCGATGAGGACGCCCTTGCGCTCCACCTCGTGCTGGTTGTGCAGCGTGGCCCGCTCGACCGTCGAGCCGGCCACCTGCACGGGCTCCATCAGCCCCCACGGCGTCACGCGACCGGTGCGGCCGACGTCGACGCGGATGTCGAGCAGCCTCGTGGTCACCTCCTCGGGCGGGTACTTGTAGGCGATCGCCCACCGCGGCGCGCGCGAGGTGGACCCCAGCCGCCGCTGCACCGAGACCTCGTCGACCTTCACGACGACGCCGTCCAGCTCGTGCTCGACCACGTCGTGGCGGTGCTCGCCGTAGAACGTGACGTAGTCGCGCACCTCCTCCAGGGACGACACCACCCGCGTCCGGTCGGACACCGGCAGCCCCCAGGCCGCCAGCAGCTCGTAGGCCTGCGACTGGCGGGCGATGTCGAAGCCCTCCCGGGCGCCGATGCCGTGCACGAGCATCCGCAGCCCGCGCTGCGCCGTGACCCGCGGGTCCTTCTGCCGCAACGAGCCCGCGGCGGTGTTGCGCGGGTTGGCGTACGGCGGCCTGCCGGCCTCGACCAGCGCCGCGTTGATCTCCTCGAAGGCCGCGACCGGCAGGAACACCTCCCCGCGCACCTCCACCAGCCGCGGCACCGCCACGGGGTCGCTCACCTCGGCACCGCCCTCGACGACGGCGCCCTCCTCGGGTGCGCCCTCGGCCTCCTGCTGCTCCGGCGCGCGCAGCTGGCGCGGCACCCCCTCGATCGTGCGGACGTTGAGGGTGACGTCCTCCCCCGTGCGTCCGTCGCCGCGGGTGAGCGCGCGGACGAGCAGGCCGTCCTCGTAGAGCAGGTTGACGGCCAGGCCGTCGATCTTGAGCTCGCACAGGTAGTGGACCTGCGCACCGCCGGCGTCGCGCTCGACCCGCTCGGCCCACTGGTCGACCTCCTCGGGCGCGAAGGCGTTGTCGAGGCTGAGCATCCGCTCGAGGTGGTCGACCGCCTGGAACTCGGTGGAGAAGGTGCCGCCCACCAGCTGGGTCGGGCTGTCGGGCACCCGCAGGCCGGGGTGCTCCTCCTCCAGGGCCTCCAGCTCGCGGAGCAGGGCGTCGAACTCGCCGTCGCTCACCGTCGGCGCGTCCTTGACGTAGTAGGCGAACTGGTGGCCGCGGATCTCCTCGGCGAGCTCGGTCCACCGGTGCCGGGCCTCCTCCGGCACGGGGTCGGCGAGCGGGGAGGACGGGCTCTCGGCGGGCGGTCGCTGGCTCACCGCACCATCTTCGCAGGGCCGAAGCGCCGGGCACCGGTCCGCCGCTCCCGCCCGGGGCGCTCGCGGCCGGGTCCTCGCGGGCCGGTGATGAGCACCGACCCGGCCAGCACCACGGCGGCGCCGAGGAGGACGAGCGGGCCGACCCGCTCGCCGAGCAGGAGGACGCCGAGCAGCACCGAGACGACGATGATCGGGTAGGTGACGCTCGTCGCCACGGTCGGGCCGGCGGCGCGCACGACGGCGTACTGCATCGCCTGGGCCAGCCCGGTGCCGACGACGCCGAGCACCACGACCGCCAGGACGGGGCCCCAGAGCCCCCAGCCGCCGGCGTCCGCGTCGGGCCCGCCGGGGGTGAGCGGGCCACCGGCCGGGGTGCCTCGCCGCCACCAGTCGAGCGCGAGGAGGACCGGCAGCTGGAGGGCGGCCACGAGCACCTGCGCCGTCGGCATCGACAGCCCGCCGGGGTCGACGCCGGTGAGGAAGCGGCGCACGTAGGTCCAGCCGACGCCGTAGCTGGCGGAGGCGGCGAGCACCATGCCCAGGCCGACGGGGTCGGGCCCGCGCTCCAGCGACCACGGCTGGGCGATCAGCACGACGCCCGCGAAGCCGATCGCCACGCCGACCTGGCGCCGGCGCCCCACGGGCTCGCCGGGCAGGAGCAGCGCGGTGGCCAGCACGGCGGCCACCGGGGTGGTCGCGTTGGAGATGCCCGCCACCGCCGAGCTCACCCTCTCCTCCCCCACGGCGAAGAGGGTCCAGGGCAGCGTGCACAGCAGGGTGCCGGTGACGAGCAGGTGGCCCCAGGTGCGCAGCCCGCGCGGCAGGCGCGAGCGCGTCAGCGCGAGCATCAGGAGGAGCACCGCCACGCCGCACAGGATGCGCAGGGACGCCACCTGCACGGCGCTCAGCGAGCCCAGACCCACCTTGATGAGCAGGTAGCTGGAGCCCCAGATGAAGGTCAGCGCGACGTACCACGCCTGCCACGGGACGCCTCCGGAACGCCGGCTCACCCGGCACCCTCCTCGATCACCGGGTCATCGTCGCAGCACGGTCCGACAGCCCCGCGCCGACCCGCCCGCTCAGCCCGCGGCGACCTCGGCCAGGCGCGCGGCCGCCTCCAGGGTGGCGACGGTCAGGTCCCGCGCGGCCCGCGGCGAGGAGCCCGCGAGGCCGCAGGCCGGGGTGACGCCGACGCCGGCCAGCTCCCGGGCGGGCATCCCCAGCTCGTGCCACCGCCGCGCCAGCTCCTCGACCCGCTCGGCCGGGAGCGCGGCGTGGCCGGGCGAGGCCACCGGGGCACCGGGGGCGCCGGTCGGGAGCACGCCGGCCCACAGCGCGACGCCCGCGTCGAGGAGCTCGCCCAGCTGCTCCCACCGACGGGTGCCGAGGAGGGAGGCGTCGAGGGCCACCGCGTCCACGCCCGCGCGCCGGAGGAGGTCGAGCGGCACCTCGGGGGCGCAGGAGTGGGCGGCGACGAGGACGGCACCGGCGGTCCGGGCGCCCTCGACCACCTGTCGCAGACCCTCGACGAGCTCGCCGGGCTCGGGGGTGCGCAGCACGCGGTAGCCGGACTCGGACCGGACCCGGCCGAGCGCGACGGCGCTCAGCGAGGGCTCGTCGACCTGGAGCACGAGCTCGGCGCCGGGGACGAGGCGGTGCACGGTGGCCAGGTGCCCGGCGACGCCCTCGGCGAGCGAGCCGGTGAGGTCGCGCGTCGCGCCGGGGTCGGACAGGACCCGGTCGCCCAGCGGCAGCCAGAGCGTGGAGGCCAGCGTCCAGGGCCCGGCCACCTGGACCTTGAGCCGCCCGGTCCAGCCGTCGAAGGCCTCGGCCAGCTCGTCCAGGTCCTGGCGCCACAGCGCGCCGGCCCGCTCGTGGTCGCGCCCGGGCCGGTCGACCAGCCGCCACCCCTGCGGCTGCAGGTCCACCGGGAGGTCGACGAGGAGGTGGGCGGCGCGGCCCACCATGTCGGCGCCGGGGCCCCGGGCCGGCAGCTCGGGCAGGTAGGGAAGGCCCGCGACGCCCTCGTGGCTCGCGCCGGCGAGCTCGCCGCGCACGACGCGCAGCGCCTCGCGCACGTCCGTGCCGGGCCAGGAGCCGATGCCGGTCGCGAGGACGCCGGGGGGGACGGGCGGGAGGTCCGGAGAAGGGTCGGGCACACGCCCACCCTAGTCAGGCGCCGGGCCCGAGGACCTCGAGCCCGGGCACGTTGCGCAGGACCCAGTAGGCGACGACCAGCACCGGCAGGAGCGCGAGCAGGCGCGGGCCGGGCGTCCAGCGGCGGGGCACGCCGAGCCAGGCGCGCCGCACGGTCGCGAGCCAGACGAGGACGAGGAGCGCACCCGCGACGAGCAGCCCGGGGTTGCGCGCCCACGCCGTCGCGACGTCGCCCTGGGTCAGGGCGTGCACGGCGCGCAGCGTGCCGCATCCGGGGCAGACGAAGCCGGTGGTGGCCAGGTAGGGGCAGGTGAGCCAGCTGCCGGGCTCGTTGGGGTCGCGCAGGGCGACCGCGGCGCAGGCGGCGGCGGCCCCGAACCCGATCAGCACGGGGGTGCGCAGCCTCCCGGCCCGCGAGCGCGCAGGCGGCGCGGGGTGGGCACCGCTGTCGTGGACGTGCGGGGAGGAGGGCCCGGCGTGGCTCACGCCGGAGGACCGGGGTGCGCTCGGCATACCTGGCTCCCCTCCGCGGGTGACGGGAGGTGGTGATGCCGCTCCACGGTGCGGGGCGGCACCACCACCTGTCTCAGAACTGGCCGGTCATGGCGGCGAAGCCGCCGGTGATGACGTTGACGACGAGGCCGAGCGCCCAGAGGATGAGCGAGACGATCGCGATGATCCGGGCGGTCTTGACCTTGCTGAGGTCGTACCCGCCGCCGGCGGCCAGGATGCCGTTGGTCTTGATGAGCACCCAGATGTTGACCGGGGCGCAGCAGATGAGCGCGACGATGCTGATGATGAGCAGCTTCTGCCCCTCGGGGTGCTCGCTGCCGGGGCCGCCGAAGCCGCCACCGAAGCCGCCGCCGGGCGGGGGCTCGTAACCGGGCGTCCCTCCGCCGGGCGGGGGCGGGGGTGAGGGCTCGTACGACATGGGGGGTCTCCTCGTGCGTCAGTGTGCTCCCGGGGGTGCCCGGATGGCCGCGATCCTCGCACAGGTCATCGCCCTGACGTGGGAAGACGCGACGCTGCGGCGGACGGCGGGTGCCCTCAGCCGACGGTCGCGGCGCGCCCGGCGCGGGCGACCGTGCCCGAGCCGACGACCCGGGTGCCGTCGTACAGGACGACGGACTGCCCCGGGGCGACACCACGGACCCGCTCGTGCAGGCGGACGTGGAGGCGGGGGCCGTCCTCGCCGTCCTCCACGCGCACCGTCGCGGGATGCTCGCTCCCGTGGGCCCGGACCTGGGCGCCCAGGCGCAGCTCGCCGGTCGGCGCGGGGCCGCACCACCGCACGTGGTCGGCGCTGACGAGGTCGACGCCGAGCAGCTCCTCCGGCCCGACCACGACGGTGTTGGTCGCGGTGTCGGTCGAGACGACGTAGCGCCTGGACCCGTCCTCGGGAGGCACCGTCAGGCCGAGACCGCGCCGCTGGCCGACCGTGTAGCCGTGGGCGCCGCCGTGCTCGCCGAGGACGGTGCCGTCGACGTCCACGACCGGCCCGCGGCGCTCCCCCAGCCGGCCGGCGAGCCAGCCCCGGGTGTCGCCGTCGGCGATGAAGCAGATGTCGTGGCTGTCGGGCTTGCGCGCCACCGAGAAGCCGCGCTCGCGCGCCTCCTCGCGGATCTGCGGCTTGGTGGTGTCGCCGAGCGGGAAGAAGCTGCGGGCGAGCTGGTCGGCGTCGAGAACGCCCAGGACGTAGGACTGGGCCTTGGCCGCGTCGACCGCCCGGTGCAGCTCGCGGCGCAGACCGCCGGGGGCCGCGGCGTCGGCGACCTCCACGACCTGGGCGTAGTGACCGGTCGCGACGGCGTCGAAGCCGAGGGCGAGCGCCTTGTCCAGCAGCGCCGCGAACTTGATCTTCTCGTTGCACCGCAGGCAGGGGTTGGGCGTGCGGCCGGCGGCGTACTCGGCCACGAAGTCCTCGACGACGTCCTCCCGGAAGCGCTCGGCCATGTCCCAGACGTAGAAGGGGATGCCCAGACGGTCGGCGACCCGGCGCGCGTCCCCGGCGTCCTCGATCGTGCAGCACCCGCGGGCGCTCTCGCGCAGGGTCGCGGCCGACTGGGCCAGCGCCAGGTGGACACCCACGACCTCGTGGCCGGCCTCCAGCATCCGCGCGGCGGCGACGGCGGAGTCGACCCCGCCGCTCATGGCGGCGACGACCCTCATGCGCGGCTCCGCGCGGCGGCGTGGGCCCGCCTCGCCCGCTCCAGGGCGGGGGGCAGCGCGGCGAGGAAGGCGTCGACGTCGGTCCGGCTCGAGCCGTGGCCCAGCGTCAGGCGCAGCGCTCCGCGGGCCTCCTCCTCGGGCACGCCCATGGCCAGCAGCACGTGGCTGGGTCGCGGGACGCCGGCGCGGCAGGCCGAGCCGGTGGAGCAGGCGATACCGGCGGCGTCGAGCAGGTAGAGCAGGGAGTCGCCCTCGCAGTCGGCGACCCTCAGGTGGGCGTTGCCGGGCAGCCGGCCGGTGACGTCGCCGGGCGACCAGCGGCCGCTGACCGTGATGCCGTCGTCGAGGGCGAGCGCCCCCTGGACGAGGGCGTCGCGCAGCGCGGACAGGTGGCGGGCGTGGCTGGCCTGGTGCTCGGCGGCGTGGGCCACGGCCTCGGCGAGGCCGGCGATGCCCGGGGTGTCGAGGGTGCCGGAGCGGATGTGCCGCTCCTGGCCGCCGCCGTGGGTGAGCGGCACCGGGGACTGGTCGCGGCCGGCCGTGAGCACGCCCACGCCGAGGGGGCCGCCGATCTTGTGGCCGGTGACCACGCCCAGGTCGACGACCGACAGGTCCAGCGGCACCTGTCCGAGCGCCTGCACGGCGTCGGAGTGGACGGGGATGCCGTGCGCGTGCGCGGCGGCGGCCAGGTCGGGCACCGGCTGCACCGTGCCGACCTCGTTGTTGGCCCACATCACGCTGACGAGCGAGACCGTGCCCGGGCCGCCGTCGGCCTCCAGGGCGGCGGTGAGCGCGTCGGGGGTCACGACACCCTCGGAGTCCGGCTCGACCCAGGTGACCCGGGCGCCCTCGTGCCGGACGAGGTGCTCCACCGAGTCGAGCACGGCGTGGTGCTCGACCCCGGACACGACCAGGCGGTCGCGGCGCCCGCCGTCGCCGGTGTCCAGGCGCGCGGCATACGTGCCCTTGACGGCGAGGTTGTCCGACTCGGTGCCCCCCGAGGTGAAGACCACCTCCGAGGGACGCACCCGCAGCGCCTCGGCGACGCGCTCGCGCGACTCCTCGACGACGCGGCGGGCCTCCCGGCCGGGGCTGTGCAGCGAGCTGGCGTTGCCGACGTGCCGCATCGTGCGGGCGACCACGTCGACGACCTCGTCCAGGACCGGCGTGGTCGCGGCGTGGTCGAGGTAGACGCGGGAGG
>JASKZT010000028.1 GCA_030145965.1 Ornithinimicrobium sp. | reverse complement strand
CGGACGGACGGGACGCGCGGACGCGGCCAGTCCGAGTCGGCCTTGTTAAGGTGGTCCCATGATCCTTCCCCGCACCGTCGGCAGCGTCTCCGTCCACGCCGCGCCCCGCCCGGGCGCCGTCCGGGGCTGAGGCCAGTGCGCGTCCTCGCCGTCAGTACTTGGTACCCGTCCGTCGAGCAACCCGGGGAGACCCCGTTTGTGGCCCGGCACGTGCGCGCCGTGACCCGGCACCACGAGGTGCGCGTGGCCCACGTGCGGCTGATGTGCACTGGGCCGGTCCTGCAGGAGCACTGGGAGGGGGTGCCGGTGCTGCGCATCCCACTGCACCCGGGTCGGCCGATGGCCCTGCTGCGCGCCTATCGGCAGCTGTGGCACGAGGTTCGCGGCGCGGACCTCGTGCACAGCATGGCCTTCTCCACAGCCCTTGTCCTCGTCCCGTTCGCCCGGGCGCGCCCGTGGGTGCACACGGAGCACTGGGCGGGCGTCACAGCGCCGGAGCGCGTCGGCGGGCTCTGGGCGCGGATGGCGTGGTTGCGCCACGTGCTGCGGTTGCCCGACATGCTGACCGGAGTCAGCGAGGCGATGTGCTCGAGCCTTCAGCGGTTCGCGCGGGCCGGGCGGGTGCGCGCCTGGGGCAATGTCGTCGACCACGACCCCGAGGTGACGCCCCCGCCCGGCGGGGCGACCGTCGAGCTCGTCGCGGTCGGCCGTCTGACGACGACGAAGGACCCGTTGCTGGCTGTGGAGGCCGTCGACTGGATCCGACGTCAGGGCCGGACCGTGCACCTGGTCTGGTGCGGCGGGGGGCCGCTCGAGGAGCAGGCTCGGCACCGGGCCGAGGAGCTCGGGCTCGCGGACGCGGTCGAGTTCGTCGGCAACGTCCCACCGGCCGAGGTCCGCCGGCGGCTCGCGCAGGCCGACGTCTTCCTCCTGCCAAGCCACATCGAGACCTTCTGCGTGGCCGCCGCCGAGGCGCTCGCCGCCGGTCGCCCGGCGGTCATGGGAGCCGTCGGCGGGCAGACCGAGTTCATCAACGCCGCCAACGGCCGCCTCGTGGCCGAGCGCACCGGGGAGGCCTTCGGCCACGCCGTGCTCGAGTGCCTCGAGCCGGGCGGCGTCCGGCCCCCCGACCAGCTGGCCGCCACGATCCGGCAACGCTACGGACCGGAAGCCGTGGCCGACGAGATCGACCGCCTCTATCCGCTCACCGTGGCGGAGCACCGCTCGCGGAGGCTGCTTTGACCCGCCGGTGCTCCTACCGTTAAGCTGACCCCTGTTGTCCGGACCTGCGCTGTCCCGCACAACAGAGGAGACGTGCCAGAGCGGCCGAATGGACTTCACTGCTAATGAAGGGTCGGGGTCAACTCGACCGGGGGTTCAAATCCCCCCGTCTCCGCGGAAGACGATGTCCCCGGACATCGGAAGCACCCCGGACCGGTGGTCCGGGGTGCTTCTTCGTCTCTGGGGTCCGGTCGAGGCACCCGTCCCGGGCGCGCAACCGGGACGCGGGTAAAATGAGTCGGAACACTCCCCCCAGCCAGGAAGCAGGTACGCACGCCGTGGCCGCTAAGAGAACACCGGGGTTCACCAAGAACCCGTGGATCACCCGGGACGGGCACGGGCCGGCGCTGGCTCGCCGGGCCGTGAGCCGCATTCCCCTAGGCTTGCGCCGCCAGGCCTTCTACCTCTACCGGCACCACCGCTTCTTCTCCTGGACGCCACGCACCTTCACGGAGAAGATCCAGTGGCGACTCCTCCACGACCGGAGAGAACTGTTCGCGGCCGGCGGGGACAAGATCGCCATGAAGGAGTACGCCGCGGGGCTGGCGCAGGACCTCGAGATCCCCCGGACGCTGTGGCACGGGGAAGACCTGCGCGCCGTCCAGGACCACGACTGGGGGTGCGAGTGGGTGCTCAAGCCGGTGACCGGGTCCGGTTACGCCCTCTTCGGGGCCGGGAGCCTGCGCGACAGCGGCATCGACCTGGACGAGGTCGATCGCTGGCGAGCCGACGACGCCCACAGGATCTACGGCGAGTGGCACTACAGCCGGTCGCGGCCGGGTTACCTCATCGAGCAACGCATCCCGACCCGTGACGGGGCGTCCCCGAACGACTACCGCTTCTTCGTCTTCGACGGCCAGGTGCACGTGGTCCAGATCGACACCCCGCGCGTTGCGAAGGTCCAGCGCCGCTTCTACACCCGGAACTGGACACCGCTCGACGTGCGCCAGGCCGGAGCCGACCTGGCCGCCCCGGTCCCGCCGCCCGCCACCCTGGACCGGATGATCGAGCTCGCGGAGCGGATCGGCGCGGAGTGGGACTTCGTCCGGGTCGACCTCTACGACGCCGACGGCACGATCTGGTTCGGGGAGCTTACCCCGTGCCCCACGGGCGGTCTGGCCCCGTACGACCCGCCCGAGTTCGACAGGGAGCTCGGGCGGCTCTGGCGGCTTCCCGCCTGAGCCCGCACCCACCGTCATCTGCGCACTTCCCCGTGACCGTGGACCGGCGGCTTCCTAGACTGGCAACCAGCGCGCCGCCGGCGCCCGCGACCGGGGAGAGCACCCTGCCGGAGCAGGCCCGCCCCGCCTGGCGCGCCGGGCTCACCACCCGCTCCGTCCTCGAGCAGGCCGTCGATGCCGTCACCGTGCGCCGGGTCTTCGGCGAGGCCTACGAGACGGACGGCGCCACGATCCTCCCGGTGGCGCGCGTCCGCGGCTGGGGCGGCGGCGGCGCGGGCCAGGAGAAGGACAGCTCCGGCAGCGGCTCGGGCGTGGGCTACGGCGTCCGCGCCGA
>JASKZT010000256.1 GCA_030145965.1 Ornithinimicrobium sp. | reverse complement strand
TGCCGAGCAGGCCGCCGCCGAGGAAGCCGCCGCCGAGCAGGCCGCTGCCGAGCAGGCCGCTGTCGAGGAGGCCGCTGCCGAGCGAGCCGCTGCCGAGGAGACTGCCGCGGAGGAGGCTGCCGCAGAGCAGGCCGCTGCCGAGGAGGCCGCTGCGGAGCAGGCCGCCGCGGCCCGTGGGCAGGAGCAGGCATCCCGCAGCACCGAGCGGCAGGCAGCCCCGGCCCCGGCCCCGGCCCCTGCGCCGGTCAGCTCGGGCGACTCCCGCTCCATCGCCCGCTCGATGCTGGGCGGCTACGGCTGGGGTGACGACCAGTGGGGCTGCCTCGACTCCCTCTGGCAGCGCGAGTCGGGCTGGAGCCACACGGCGATGAACGCCTCCTCCGGCGCCTACGGCATCCCGCAGTCCCTGCCCGGCACCAAGATGGCCTCCGCCGGTGCCGACTGGCAGACCAACCCGGCCACCCAGATCACCTGGGGCCTGGGCTACATCTCCGAGCGCTACGGCAGCCCCTGCAACGCCTGGGCGCACTCCGAGTCCGTCGGCTGGTACTGACCGCCCGCACCCCTCCGTCCGAGCACGGCCCGTCCACGACGGGCCGTGCTCGCGTCGTCCCGGGTCACGGCGCGCGACCATGGTCCGCCACGCCCTAGGGTGAGCCGGGTGAACACACGCGAGATGGGCCAGGGAGCGGCGCAGGCCGCCCACGACGTGAGCCAGAGCCGCTGGGTCGAGCGGCTGGCCCGGGGAGGGTACGTCGCGACCGGGCTCATCCACATCGCCATCGGCTGGATCGCCGCCCAGATCGCCCTCGGCGGCGGGGGCGGCGGCAGCGCGGACCAGAGCGGCGCGTTGAGCTCGCTCCGCTCGGCCCCGGGCGGCGCCGTCCTGCTCTGGGTGTGCGTGCTCGGCTTCGCGGCCCTCGCGCTGTGGCACCTGCTCGACGCCGTCGTCACGGCCGAGGAGATCGTCGACCGCGCCAAGGAGGCGGTCCTGGGGGTCGTCTACGCCGTGCTGGGCCTCGCCGCCCTCACCTTCGCCCGCGGCGGGTCCACCGACGGGGAGCAGACGACCGACGACCTCACCACCACGCTCATGGGTATGCCGTTCGGCCGGGTCCTCGTCGGCGTCGTCGGGCTCGTCATCATCGGCGTCGGCGGCTACCACGTCTACAAGGGGGTGTCCGAGAAGTTCCTGGAGGACCTGCGCACGACCGGCGGCGGCACCGTCGGCACGGGCGTGCGCTGGGCCGGCATCCTCGGCCACGCGGCCAAGGGCGTCGCGCTCCTCGTCGTCGGCATCCTCTTCGCCATCGCCGCCTGGAAGGCCGACCCGGACGAGGCCGGCGGGCTGGACACCGCGCTGAAGACCCTGGCCGAGCAGCCCTTCGGCGCGGCCCTGCTCGGCGTCGTGGCGCTGGGCCTGGTGCTCTACGGCATCTACTCCTTCGCGCGGGCCCGCTACGGCCGCATGTGACGCCGGCGGCGCACCGCGGGTAGGACGGCCGCGCGGACCTGCGACAATGCCGGGCATGGGTTCGCACGCCAACGGCGCCGTCATCCCCTCCCCGTACGTCGAGCTCGACCGCGCGGACTGGGCGCGGCTGCGCAGGGAGCACCCGATGCACCTCGACGCGGCCGACGTCGACCGCCTGCGGGGTCTGGGGGAGCCGCTGGACATGGCCGAGGTCGAGCAGGTCTACCTGCCGATCAGCCGGCTGCTCTCCTTCTACGAGCAGACCACCGCGCGCCTGCACCAGGTGACCAGCGACTTCCTCCTCGAGCGCCGCCCCGAGCGCACCCCCTTCGTCATCGGGGTGGCGGGGTCGGTCGCCGCCGGCAAGTCGACGACGGCCCGCATCCTGGCCGAGCTCGTCCGGCGCTGGGACACCCGCCCCGAGGTCGCGCTCGTGACGACCGACGGCTTCCTGCACCCCAACGCCGAGCTCGAGCGGCGCGGGCTCATGGACCGCAAGGGCTTCCCGGAGTCCTACGACCGGCGGGCGCTGCTGCGCTTCGTCTCCGAGGTCAAGGCCGGCAAGGCCGAGGTCACGGCGCCGGTCTACAGCCACCTCGTCTACGACATCGTCCCGGGCGAGCGGATCGTCGTGCGGCAGCCCGACGTCCTCATCCTCGAGGGCCTCAACGTGCTCCAGCCCCCGCGCCCCCACGCCAACGGCCGCGGGCCGGGGCTGGCCGTGAGCGACCTCTTCGACTTCTCCGTCTACGTCGACGGCCACGTGACCGACGTCAAGCGGTGGTACGTCGATCGCTTCCTGCGGCTGCGCGAGACCGCCTTCGCCGACCCTGACTCGCACTTCCACCGCTACGCCTCGCTCAGCGACGAGGAGGCGGTGAGCACGGCGTCACGCATCTGGGACACGATCAACGCGCCCAACCTCGTCAACAACATCCTGCCCACCCGCAGCCGCGCGACGCTGGTGCTGCTCAAGGGCTCGGACCACAGCGTCGACCGGGTGCGGCTGCGCCGGCTCTGACGCCGCGCGCCGGCGGGGCAGGGTGTCGGGCGGCCGACCGGCCAGGACGTAGGCTTGACCCCATGTGCGGAATCGTCGGATATGTCGGCCCCCGGGCCAGCGAGAAGGCCCTGGACGTCGTCATGGAGGGCCTCGGGCGCCTGGAGTACCGCGGGTACGACTCCGCCGGGGTCGCGCTCGTCGCCGGTGACCGGGTCGAGACCCGCAAGCGCGCCGGCAAGCTGGCCAACCTGCGCGCGGCGGTCGAGGAGGCGGACCTGCCGGAGACGGCCACCGCGATCGGCCACACCCGCTGGGCCACCCACGGCGGCCCCACCGACGCCAACGCCCACCCCCACCGCGGCGGTCGCGACGGCAAGCTCGCCCTCGTGCACAACGGCATCATCGAGAACTTCCACTCGCTCAAGGGGCGGCTCGCGGCCGAGGGGGTCGAGTTCTCCTCCGAGACCGACACCGAGGTCGTGGCCCACCTGCTCAGCG
>JASKZT010000230.1 GCA_030145965.1 Ornithinimicrobium sp. | reverse complement strand
GGCGGCCCGGACGAGGGCGAAGTCGGCGAAGATCGAGTCCTCCAGGACGTACTCGCGCGTCTGGCCGCGGACGGTGAACTCGCGCTTCTCCTTGGGCGGCGACTGCGTGACGACGTTGCCGTCGGCGTCGTAGCGCCACGGCATCCCGCCCTCGGAGACCTGGGAGCCGACGCCGGTGGGCGTCCAGAAGGCGGGGATGCCCGCGCCCGCGGACCGCATCTTCTCGGCCAGGGTGCCCTGCGGGGTGAGCTCGACCTCCAGCTCGCCGGAGAGGTACTGCCGGGCGAACTCCTTGTTCTCCCCGACGTAGGAGGCGACGACCCGGCTGATGCGGCCCTCGGCCAGGAGCAGCCCGAGGCCCGCGCCGTCGACGCCGCAGTTGTTGGAGACGACCTGCAGGTCGGTCACGCCGCGCCGGAGCACCTCGGTGATGAGCACCGTCGGGATGCCGGAG
This sequence comes from Ornithinimicrobium sp., assembly GCA_030145965.1. Lineage (GTDB taxonomy): Bacteria > Actinomycetota > Actinomycetes > Actinomycetales > Dermatophilaceae > Ornithinicoccus. Next base: position 4,305 of record JASKZT010000230.1, on the reverse strand, counting down.
AGCCCGAACCCCCCGACGGTCACGGTCATGCCGTCGGTCAGGCCCTCCACGGCCTCCGCTGCAGAAGCGACTACTTTGTCCATGGCCGTGAGGGTATCGGCAGGGCCCCGCCCGGACCCAGGCCCCCCGGGCGCGGCGGCGCCCCCGGGACGGGCGCGGCGCCGGTCAGCCCGGCAGCGTGGTCGGGCTGCGGTGCGTGACGTTCTCGGAGGCGAGCCGCTCCTCGTACGCCCCGTCGGGGTGGTGGGCACCGGCCGCGCCCCCGCCGCGGACGAGGACGGCCGAGCCGTCGGAGGCCAGCACCTGCAGCACCTGGCGCACGAGGAGGCCGGGGTCGGTCGTCGTCACGAGCGTGCGGGCGCCGGGCGGCAGCTCCTCCAGGCCCTCGAGCAGGTCGGCGTAGGTGACCCGCTCGCCCCCGTGCACGAGGGCGACGTCGTCGGCCTCGTGCTCGCCCCAGGCGGTGAAGTCGTCGGCGTAGGAGGCGAGCTCGGCGGCCTCGTCCATGACGCCGGAGCGCAGCTCGCGCCCGAAGCTGCGGGAGAGGGCCGGCAGCGCGACGGCGACGACCTCGTCGCTGTCCTCGGCCACGTCGCTGTCGGGGTCGGTGGTCACGAGCACGTCGGCGCCCTCGTGGATGTCGACGGTGAGCGTCGCGCCGACCGACCAGACCGCCAGCGCCCAGTAGGCGAGGCGCCAGTGGGGGCTGGGCAGGTCGACGAGCACGACGGAGCCGGGCTGGACGTCGAGGCCCTCCTGCAGCGCGTTGGCCGCCTTGGCGACCCAGGTGCGCAGGACGCGTCGGGAGATCTCGATGCGCTCGCCGCGGCCGTCCGGGCTGTCGTCGTAGAAGGTGAGGGCCGGGCGGGTGGCGTCGGCGGAGACGGCGGCGTCGATCACGCGGGCTGGGAACTGCACGGCACGAGGCTAACCGGTGGCCCTGGCCTTGCGCCGGGCCCGTGGCCCGTTGCACAGTGGTCCGCTGTGACAGCCGTCGAGCTGGTGCGCCGTCCTGGCGCCCGGAGAGGTCCCTTCCCCGTGCCACCGAGCGTGCCCGTGCCGGCCCCAGGCCGCTCCGTCCGTCGCGTGTGGCGCCCGGCCCGGCAGGTGGACGTCCGCGCGACGTGGGGCGTGCTGCGCCGCGGCGCGGGCGACCCCGCCTGGCGCGTCGCGGGCGGCAGCCTGTGGCGCGGGCTGCGCACCCCCCCCGGCCCGGTCACCCTGCGCACCCTCGCGCGTCCCGCCGACGGCCTCGTCGTCGCCGAGGCCTGGGGTCCGGGCGCGGAGTGGGTGCTCGACCGGCTCCCCGTCATGCTCGGCGAGGAGGACGAGGACGCCGCGCGGTTCGTCGCCCACCACGAGCGCGTGGCGCTGGCGATGCGTCGTTTCCCCGGGTGGCGGGTCCCGCGCACCGGCCTGGTCATGGAGTCGCTCGTGCCGGCCGTCATCGAGCAGAAGGTCACCGGCCAGGAGGCCTTCTCCGGATGGCGCCGGGTCGTCCAGCGCTTCGGGGAGCCGGCCCCCGGTCCCGGCGCGGCGCTCGGCCTGCGGGTGCCGCCGGACGCCGCCACGCTGGCGCGCGTGCCCTCGTGGGAGTGGCTGCGCGCGGGGGTCGGCCCGCAGCGCTCGGACACGGTCATGCGGGTCTGCCGGCTCGCCGGCCGGCTCCAGGACCTGCCCGACCTCGACCTCGCCGCGGCGCGCCGGCGGCTCGTCAGCGTGCCGGGCGTCGGCGTGTGGACCGCCGCCGAGACGGCGCAGCGCGCGCTCGGCGACCCCGACGCCGTGAGCTTCGGCGACTACCACGTGGCCGCCGACATCGGCTGGGCCCTCACCGGCCACCCCGTCGACGACCACGGCCTCGTGGAGCTGCTGCGGCCCTACGCGGGGCAGCGCTACCGGGTCCAGCGGCTGCTGCAGCTCTCGGGCGCGCTGCGCCCCCGGCACGGTCCCCGGATGGCGCCGCGCCGCCACCTGCCGACCACCTAGGCCGGAGACGCCTGCAGCTCGACCGCCACGCCCACGTCCAGACCCTCGCCGGCCAGGGCCACCTCCAGGCGCGCGGCGACGCGGCCGGCCAGGACGGGGTCGCCGGCCAGGACGGCATACCCCTCCCGCGGCGAGCCGGAGACCGTCACGCCGGTGGCCTGGCGCAGGAGCGCCAGCCGGACCGCCCGCCCCGCGCGGACGTCGTCGTCCTCGGGCCGCACCGAGGGCACGCCGACCTCCTGCGCCGCGGGCGTGCCGGGGGGCGCCCCGAGGGCCGAGCGGACGGCCTCGGCGCTGCCGAGCGCGAACCAGTCGCCCGGACCCGTCCGCACCAGGGAGCGGGCCCCGGGCCCGGAGCCGTCGTCGAGGTGGCCCTCCAGGCCGCGGACGACGGCGGCGCCGACTCCGCCGATCTTGCCCTTGACGAGGTCCGCTGCCGCGGCGACCTCGTCGGCCACGGCCCGCGCTGTGACCGCGAGCGCCCGCCCGTCGGCGTCGGTCCCGCCGCGCAGGTCGTCCAGGACGTGCAGGCCGTGGGAGCCCAGGGCGAGGTCGGTCTGCCCCTGGCGCCACGGCCGGCCGGAGGTGTCGCTGAGCACGACCGCCACCCGCGCGGGCGCCCCGTGGCCGACGACGAGCGCCTCGTGCAGGGCCCGGGCCAGGGCGTCCGGGTCCTCGGGCAGCACGAGGACCCCGCCCTCGGGCCCGGTGTTGGAGGCGTCGAGGCCGGCCGCCGCCATGACGGGGCCGGCCACGGCCTCGACGATGCGGGTCGTGCCCCCGGCGGGCGTGGACCGCTCGGCGACGACCCGGCGGCTGTGCCGGAGCACCAGCGACTCCCGGTCCTGCCCCTCCGGCGCGCGCAGGCCGAGCGCCTTGGAGACGAGCTTGCTGGAGACGACGAGCACGTCGCCCTCGCGCAGGCCGCCGGCCTCGGCGAGGGCGGCCGCGAGCAGCGCCGCGAGGTCGGTCCCGGAGCCCACCTCGGGCATCCCGGCCACGGGCACGACCTGCACGGTGCCGACGGGGCCGGGGCTCACCGGCGGCCCTCGGCCAGCTCCAGGCCGAGGTCGAGGGCGGCGCCGGCGATGCGGCCGGCGCCCTCGACGTCGCGCATGAGGAGGTCGAGGTCGCGCACCGCCACGCCCCGGGGGTAGGAGGCGCCCGCGTCGGCCCCGTCGACGAGCCAGCCGTCGAGCAGGTCGGCGTAGAGGCCGGCCACGCCCGCGGCCGACACCTCCACGCCGAGCGGCGCCAGGCAGGCGTCGGCGTGCCCGCGCACGGGACGGCCGCCGACGATGGGGCTGACCCCCACGACGGGGGCCCGGGTGCCGCGCAGCGCGTCCCGCACCCCGGGGACGCCCAGGACGATGCCGATGGAGACGACCGGGTTGCTCGGCGGCAGGAGGACGACGTCGGCCTCGCGCAGCGCGTCCAGGACGCCGGGGGCCGGGGCGGCCTGGTGCAGCCCGGCGACGGAGAAGCGCAGGGCCGGCAGCGCGGCGCCGTGGCGCACCCACCACTCCTGGAAGTGCATCGCGCGCTCGCCGCCGTCGCCGTCGTCCACGACGACGTGGGTCTCGACCGGGGTGTCGGTCGCGGGCAGCAGCCGCACGCCCTGGTCCGGCAGCCCCCACCGCTCGGCCAGGCGGGCGGTGACCTCGCTCAGGCTGCGTCCCTGGGCCAGCCAGAGGCTGCGGGCGACGTGGGTGCCGAGGTCCTTGTCGCCGAGGCCGAACCACTGGGGCTGCACGCCGAGGGCGGTGAGCTCGTCCATGAGCAGGCGGCTGTCGCCCTCGCGCCCCCAGCCCTGCCCCTCGTCGACGCCGCCGCCCAGGGTGTAGAGCAGCGAGTCGAGGTCGGGGCAGACGCGCAGGCCGAACAGGGTGATGTCGTCGCCGGTGTTGCCGACGACGGTGACCGTGTGGGACCCCGGCCCGCCGCGCTCGGAGAGGGCGTTGACGAGGCCGCGGACGAAGCGGGCGCCGCCGACGCCTCCGGACAGGACGGTGATCTGCATGGGCCCATTCTGGGCATTCGGCTGCTTCTAGCAGATCTGGGGTTGACTCTGGAGGATGACACGCGTGTAATTCGGGGTGTCGTGATCTTTGCGTTCGAAGGCAGCTCGGGCGTCGGGGTGGCGGGTGGACACGTGGTGGCAAGGTCGAGGAGGAGCCGTGCACGAGCTGGAGCTGATGTCCCTGCTGAACGGGGCGGACGAGGTCGAAGAGGCCTCGTGGCAGGAGCGTGCCCTGTGCGCGCAGACCGACCCCGAGGCGTTCTTCCCCGAGAAGGGGGGATCGACCAGGGAGGCCA
>JASKZT010000213.1 GCA_030145965.1 Ornithinimicrobium sp. | reverse complement strand
CGGTCGCTGCGCAGCCACTCGGCATACCTGGTCGCGGAGGCGAGCGCGCGCACACCGTCCTCGGGGGTGGTGTAGGTGGGCAGCCGGCCGCCGGCGCTCACGCCGCGCATCCCGAGGAAGGTGGCGACGCACGGCTTCTCGTGGCGGGCGACGGTGGCGCCGACGGCCTCCACGACCTCGGGGTCGATCGAGGCGACCGGCGGGATGAAGCACGCGACGAGGGAGTCGACCTCCTCCCGCGCGAGCGCCTCCTCGACGACGTCGCGGAAGGCGTCGACACCGGCCTCGGCCGGGATGACCACCGGCCCGTGCGCGACCTCCAGGCCCCAGGAGAGCAGGGCGTCGGCGGCGAGGGAGCCCAGCGCGTCGCTGTTGGTGACGATGCCGGCGCGCCGGCCGCGCGGCAGCGGCTGGTTGACGACGAGCTGGGCCACGTCGAAGAGCTGGTGGGTGTTCTCCACGCGGATGACGCCCGCCTGCTTGAGCATCTGGGCGAAGGCCTCGGGGCGCTCGTGGGTGCTGCGCACGCGGTGGCCGCGGGGGGTGCCGTACTTGCCGACACCGGACTTGACGACGATGACCGGCTTGACGGTGGACAGCTTGCGGGCGATGCGGGAGAACTTGCGCGGGTTGCCCATCGACTCCAGGTAGAGCCCGACCGCTCTCGTGGCCTCGTCGTCGAGCCAGTACTGCATGAGGTCGTTGCCGGAGATGTCGACGCGGTTGCCGGCCGAGGCGAAGCTCGACACCCCCAGCCCCCGCCGCTGGGCCGAGGCGAGCACCGCGACGCCGAGCGCGCCGGACTGGGCGAACAGGCCGAGGCGGCCGTGGGGCGGCAGGTGCTCGGGCGGGGCGAGGGAGGCGTCGAGGCGGACCTCCGGGTCGTTGTTGATGAGGCCGAAGCTGTTGGGCCCGAGCACCCGCATCCCGTGGCGCCGAGCCCGCACGAGCAGGCGGCGCTGCAGCTGCTCCCCGGCCCGGCCCGCCTCGGCGAAGCCCTCGGAGGCGACGAGGAGCGCGCGCACCCCGGCGTCGGCGCACTCGTCGACGATGGCCAGCACGTCCGCGGCGGGCACCGCGACGACGGCCAGCGCGACGCCGCCCTCGATGTCGCGGACGGAGGCGTGGGAGGGCAGCCCGCCGATGTCGGTGCCGGGCTCGGCCCGGCTGTTCACGACGTGCAGGTGGCCGGTGTAGCCGCCGGCGACGATGTGGTCGAGGAAGGCCCGGCCGACCGTGCCGTCGCGGCGGCTGGCGCCGATGACCGCGACCGAGGGCGGGTGCAGCACCTGGCGCACCGAGCGGGCCTCGGACCGGTGCTCCCGCGACATCCGGACCGCCCGGGAGGCGTCGGTCGGCTCGATGTCGAAGGAGACCCCGATGACGCCGTCGTCGAACTCGTGGGAGGCGTCGTAGCCGGCGTCGCGGAAGACGCCGATCATCTTGCGGTTCTGCGGCAGCACGTCGGCGACGAAGCGGCGCACCCCCGCCTCGCGGCCGATGTCGGCCAGGTGCTCGAGGAGGACCGAGCCGATGCCCCTGCCCTGGTGGTGGTCGGAGACGTTGAAGGCGACCTCGGCCACCGGTCCGCCCGGCTCGAGCCGGTCGTAGCGCCCGATGCCGGCGATCGCGTCCCGGATCGTCATGACCAGCGCGACCCGGTCGACGTAGTCGACGTGGGTGAAGCGGTGGACGTCCTTGTCCGACAGTCGCTTGATCGGCGCGAAGAAGCGCAGGTAGATGGACTCCTCGGACTGCCCCGCGTGGAAGGCGTGGATCGCCTCGACGTCGTCGGGGCGGATGGGCCGCACGTGGGCGACCATGCCGTCGCTGAGCACGACGTCGGCCTCCCACTCCTGGGGGTATCCGGGGGGCAGTCCGTCCTGCTCGGGCATGCGCCCATCATGGCAGGTGGGGCCGCACCGGGGCCCGGAGGACCCGGGACGGCGAGCGGTCGCGCGGCCCGTGCCAGCATGCGGGCATGGAGCTGCGCGAGGTCATCCGCCGACGCCGCATGGTGCGGGCCTACGACACCGACCGCCCGGTCCCCGAGGAGGTCCTGGCCCGGGTGCTCGACCACGCGGTGCGGGCGCCGAGCGCGGGCTTCTCCCAGGGCTGGGACTTCGTCGTGCTGACGACCGAGGAGGAGCGCTCGCTCTTCTGGAGGGCCACGACCGGGCCGCGGGACGGCTCGGCGGCCGGCCCGCCGGACTCGTGGCTGCGCGGGGTGTCCACCGCGCCCTGCCTGGTCGTGTGCCTGTCGGACCGGGCGGCCTACCTGGACCGCTACGCCGAGCCCGACAAGGGCTGGACCGACCGTGACGCGGCGCGGTGGCCGGTCCCCTACTGGGACGTCGACACCGGGATGGCGGCGATGCTCATGCTGCTGACGGCGGTGGACGAAGGGCTCGGCGGCCTCTTCTTCGGGGTTCCGCCGGAGCGGCACCCGGACCTGCTGGCGGCGCTCGGCGCGCCCGAGGGCCGCCGGGTCGTCGGGGTGGTCGCGCTCGGCACGGCCGCGCCGGACCGGCGCTCACCCTCGCTGCGGCGCGGCCGGCGACCGGTCCGCGAGGTGGCGCACCGGGGCAGGTTCGGCGTGCCGTGGGAGGCCGAGGGCTGAGCCGGCCCCAGGAGCCGTCGGGCCCGCCTCCGGCGTCGGGCTGCGCTCAGCCCTCGGTGCGGCGGAGCAGG
>JASKZT010000188.1 GCA_030145965.1 Ornithinimicrobium sp. | reverse complement strand
GAGTTCCAGTAGCTGTAGAACGTGGTGCCCAGACCGAGGAGCGCGAAGAGCCAGATGTAGCGGCCGCCGCCGACGACCGCACCCAGCCCGAGGAACAACGCCCAGATCGCGCCGAAGAGCAGCGTGGTCTTGAGCCCGTTGTGGTGCTTGTGCATGTCCGTCAGAACGCGCAGGTGGGCGGTCGTGTTCCGCCGGTACGTCGCCGCGCCGCCGGGCTCAGACGACGCCGACGGGCGCGATGCTCCAGACGACCACGAGCACGCTGAGCACGGCGATCAGGGCCCACACCCGGACGGGCACGCCGGTCCGCGGACGGGGCGGCACCGGGCCCTCGCCGGGCTCCCCCTCCCCCTCGTCCTCGGCGGCGGTCGGCGCGGTCGCGGTGGCCGGCAGCGGACCCAGCAGGCGGGCGACCCACCGCAGGTAGACGGCGAGGCCGAGCGCGACGTTGACGGCCGCGACGACCGCCAGCCACCACGTGCCGTCGCCGGCGACGGGGCGCAGGGCGACGACCTTGGCGACGAGGCCGACGATCGCCGGGGGCAGGCCGGCGAGGGTGAGCAGCGCGAGGGTGAGCGGCAGGGCGAGCAGCGGGTGGGTCCGCAGCAGCCCCTGGTGGGCCGCCAGGGTGGTCCGGGGGCCCTGCTCGTCGTCGCCACCGCCGCCGTCGCTCCCCCGACGGGGCAGGTGGGCCACGGCCACGACGACGGTGAAGGCCAGCAGCGTGCCCAGGAGGTAGACGACGAGGTAGGAGCCGGCGGCGTGCACGGCCCGGGACGAGAGGGAGGCGAGCGGCAGCAGCACCCAGCCGGCCTGGGCGACCGTCGACCAGGCGAGCAGGCGGACCGTGTCGGTCTGGACGAGGGCGACGAGGTTGCCGACCGTCATGGACAGGGCGGCCAGGAGCGCGAGGGCGAGCAGCGTGGTGCCGTCGACCGCGCCGAGCGCGCGGACGAGCACGACGACGGCGCCGAGGGCCGCGACCTTGGAGACCGTCGCCAGGTACACCGTGACCGGCAGCGGCGCGCTGGCGTAGGTGGTCGGCGTCCAGGCGTGGAAGGGCACCGCGGAGAGCTTGAAGGCGAGCCCGGCGAGGATGAAGACCGAGGCCAGGAGCAGCAGGGCAGGGTCGCGGCTGGTCGGCAGCTGCAGCAGGGCGGTGCCGGTGGCCGCGACCCACAGCGCCGCACCGAGGGCGACGAGGCCGAAGGAGACCATCGAGGTCAGCAGCAGCGCCACCGCCCCCTCGACGGCGCGGGCTCGGCGCTCCCCCGACCAGCTGGTGCGGGTCAGCACGACGAGACCGACGGTGGGCAGGGTCGCCAGCTCCAGCGCGACGAGCAGGCTGCCCAGGTCCTGGGCGGCGGGCACGGCGACGACGCCGCTGGTGGCGCCGAGCACCAGCGAGGCCACGACCGGCGCACGGCCGGTGGCCGAGGGGCTGTCCCAGTCGCGCCAGGCGAGCACGAGCACGACGCCCGCGGCCAGGAGGGCGGCCAGCTGCAGCACGGAGGTCAGCCGGTCGGCGGCGTAGAGGCAGTGCCCCTCCGGCAGGCAGAACGCCGCGCGCGCGTCGCCGGGCACCTGGGCCAGACCCGGCAGCGCCGCCAGGGCACCCGCGCCGAGCCCCGCGCCGGTCAGCGCGAGGTGGGGCCACCGCAGCCGGGGGACGGCGGCGTCGAGGAGGAGCACGAGCACGGCCGCGACGAGCGGGGCCAGCACCGGCAGGACGGCCGTGAGGTTGAGGTCGAGCGTCATCGGCCGACCACCGCCGAGGTGAAGGGCGCGGTCACCGTGAGCAGGAGCACGGGCAGGACCCCCAGGAGCAGGACGAGCGCACCGAGCAGCCGCAGCGCGTAGCGCTCGGTCCGCGCGGCGTCCGGGACGCGCGGCTCGAGGCGGTCGCCGGACCACACCTCGCGCAGCACCCGGGCGCTGTAGGCGACGGTGAGCGCGCCGCCGACGGCTGCGAGCACGGCATACAGCCCGAACCAGCCGCCCGGGCGGTCCTCGGCGGGCGCCCACGCGGCGTAGACCGCGCCGATCTCGCCCCAGAAGCCGGCCAGCCCCGGCAGGCCCATCGAGGCTGCCATGCCGAGGACGAGCGCGGCCCCGAGGTGCGGCGAGGTCTCGCGCAGCGAGGCCCGCGCCGTCGTGAGGTCGGCGCTGCCCCAGCGGTGCTTGAGCCCGCCGACGACGACGAAGAGCAGCGCGGAGATCAGGCCGTGGGCGACGTTGCCGAAGAGCGCCGCCTGCAGGCCGGTCTCGGTGCCGGTGGACAGGGCGAGGACGACGAAGCCGAGGTGGGCGATCGAGGACCAGGCGACGAGGCGCTTGAGGTCGCGCTCGACGAGGCAGGCGAGCGAGGCCCACAGGATGCCGGCGACGCCGAGGCCGCCCAGCAGCGGTGCCCACGTCGCGAAGCCGTCGGGCACGACCGGCACGACGAGCCGCACGATGCCGTAGGTGCCGAGCTTGAGCAGCACCGCGGCGAGCAGCACCGACCCGGCCGTCGGAGCGGTCGCGTGGACCCACGGCAGCCAGGTGTGGAGCGGGAAGACCGGCACCTTGAGCGCCAGGCCCGTGAGCAGGATCGCGGCCAGGGCCACCTGGGCGCCGGGGTCGATCCCCTCGCCGGCCAGCGCCGCCCAGCGCGACAGCTCGGTCGTGCCGGTCGCGGTCGCGACGCCCAGCAGGCCCACGAGCATGAGGCTGGAGCCCAGGACGGTGACCATGAGGAAGCGCAGCGCCGCGCCCTCGCGGTCGCTGCCGGGGTCGCCGTAGCGGGCGACGAGGACCCACATCGGCACGAGGACGAGCTCGAAGCCGACGAAGAAGAGGACGGCGTCGCCGGCGAGGAAGGCCACGAGGGCGCCGAGCAGCACGAGGAGCAGGCAGGCGTGGTAGGTCGCCAGGCCCGGCACGTCGGTGCTGCGGACGACCGGGATCGGAGAGGTGGTGGCCAGCCCCTCCTCCTGCGGGGTGGTGGCGCGGTGGGGCTGGGGCACGTGCAGGTGCAGCGCGGTGGCGACCACGCCGACGACGGCGGTGAGCAGCAGCAGCGGCACGCTGAGGCCGTCGGCGCCCAGGCGCAGCCACACGCCCAGCCCGGGGATCCACGGCTCGGCGACCTCGGGGCGGTGCAGGGAGGTGCCGGCGACGCCGACGGCGGAGAGGACGGCGGCCGTCACGGACACGGCGCGGATGCTGCGGTGCCCGGGCGCGGCCGGCCACCGGCCGGCGGTGGCGAGCACGACGGCGGCCAGCAGCAGCGGCACGAGCGCCAGAGCCACCCACCACGCGCCCAGGTCGGGCACGAGGTCCACGGCCTGGGCACCGGCGTCGCGCAGGGACCCGGTCACAGGCTCACCACCCCGAGCGCCGCGAGGACGAGCACGCCGCCCAGCACCAGCGCGAGCGCGGGCGTGGCGCGGTGGGGGGTGAGCAGCTCGCCCGCGCGGCCGGCCAGGCCCGACGCGGCCCCGGCACCCCGGACCCAGGCGTCGAGGACCTCGCGGTCGAACCACGTGACCCCGCGCGCCAGGGCCACGACGGGGGCGGCCACGAGCAGGCGGTAGGCGTAGTCGAAGCCCAGGCCACGCTCGGCGGCGAGGCTGACGCGGGCCGGCACGCGGGCGGCCGCGTCGCGGGTGCGGACCCCGCGGGCGGCCAGGCGCACGGCCAGCGCCGCGACGACCATGAGGAGCAGCGTGGCGAGGAGGAGCTGGAGGTCGAGGTGCACGTCGCTGCGCCACACCGGCAGCAGGGCGACGAGGCTGCCGAGGAGGGTCATGAGCGCGAGCACGGTGGTGCCGAGCCGGGCCGAGCTGCTGATCGCGGCCTCGGCGCGCTCGACGCCCTCGGCCTCGTGCACCACCTGCGGCTCGTCGAAGAAGTCGTCGATGCGCTCGACCGGCCCCTGCTCGTAGATCGCGATGTGACGCTCCCGGTCGGTGGGCCGGTCCAGGACGAGCCAGGCCCGCATGCAGTAGGCCGCGGTCAGCGGTGCGGAGGCGCCCACCGCGGAGAGCACGATGACCGAGGCCAGCCCGCCGCTGCCGACGGCGGCGGTCTCGGCCGCGCCCAGGATGAGCTCCTTGGAGAAGAAGCCGACGAAGGGCGGCACGCCCGCGAGGGCGAGCAGGCCCCAGGCGAAGCGTCGGCGCAGCACCCGGTAGCGCCGGGTGCCCGAGGCGACGACCGCCATGGCGGTGCCGCCCACGAGGACGGCCAGCCAGCCGGCGGAGAGGAAGAGCAGGGCCTTGAACCACGCGTGGGCGATGAGGTGCTGGGCGGCGACGTCCGGCCCGGTCTGCGGCGTCGCGGCGGCCAGCGCGGCGAGCATGAGCGCCACCTGGCTGACGGTCGACCACGCGAGCAGGCGCTTGAGGTCGGCCTGGGCGAAGGCCATCGCGGCCGCGCCGAGCATCGTCACGGTGGCCAGGACCGCCAGCACGAGCCGGGCCGTGCCGGACACCGTGAGCAGCTCGAAGAGGTGGGTGAGCACGACCGTGCCGGCCGCGACCATCGTCGCTGCGTGGATGAGCGCGGAGGCCGGGGTCGGGCCCTCCATGGCGTCGGGCAGCCAGTCCTGGAAGGGGAAGAGGGCCGACTTGCCCGCGACGCCGACGATGACGAGCACCAGCGCGACCGTGAGGGTCGCGCCCGGCCCCTCGGCCAGCCAGTGCTGCACGATGCCCGTGACCGAGGTCGTGCCCGCTCCGGCGGCCAGGACGACGAGCCCGAGGACGAAGCCGACGTCCGCGGTGCGGGTGACGACCAGCGCCTTGGTGGCGGCACGGCGGGCCGCGCCCTTGGTCGAGTGGTGGCCGATGAGCAGGTAGGAGCACCAGCCCATGACCTCCCAGCCGACGATGACCAGCAGCACGTCGTCGGCGTGCACGGTGACGAGCATGGCCGCGGTGAAGACCGAGACGGTGGCGGCGAAGACGGGGTAGCGGGGGTCGTACCAGAGGTACCACCGGGCATACACCTGCACGATGAGCGCGACCGCGGCCACCGTCAGCCCGACCAGCGCCAGGGGCCAGGTCGCCACGAGGCCGAGGGGCACGTCCAGCTCGCCGAGCGGCAGCGCCCCGACCGACCCGGAGGTGTGCCGGCCGTCCATGGCCGCGACGGCCCGCAGCTGCCACGCCGCCGAGGCGACGGTGAGCAGGCCGCCGCCGACGGCGATCCAGGCCGCCAGCCGGTTGGACCGCACGCTGAGGGTGATGCCGGCGAGCGCTGTCAGGGCCGGGACGAGGACCACCCACTGCATGGGCGCGCCCCAGAAGTCCGGGATGCTCAGGCCGGGGACCGGCAGGGCGGGCAGGGAGGGCGGCGGCGGCAGCTGGAGGTCGCCCCAGCGCAGGTCAGGCAGGTCGGGCAGCAGGGAGGTCACCGGCCCACCTCCTCGTCCTTCGGCACGTCGTGGCGTGCGGCGTCGAGGTCGGCCGCGAGGTCGACGTGCCCGCGCGCACGGTAGAGGGCGAGCAGGACGGCAAGGGCGAGGACGACCTCGGCGGCCGCGATGGTGATGACGAAGAGGGTGAGGACCTGGGCGCTGGCGTGGGCGTCGCCGCCACCGGTCTGCCCGACCGTGACCAGCAGCAGCCCGGCTGCGCCGAGGAGCAGCTCCACGCCGACGAGGACGAGCACCGCGTGCCGTCGCGCGAGGATGCCGTAGACCCCCAGACCGGCGAGGACGGCGACGAGCAGGTAGGGCAGCGCCGGGCGGATCATGCGTCCGGCTCCGTCGCGGACACGGTGGGTCCCTGGGTGTCGGACCCACCGACGGGAGCCCGCGCGACGGCCACGGCGGCGACCAGCGCCAGCAGCAGGAGGGCGGAGAGCAGCTCGAAGGGCCACACGTAGACGCCGAAGATCCCCTGCGCCACCTCGGTGCCGCTCGCCCCGTCGACCTCGACCGCGCCCCACCCGCTGCCGGCGACGAGGGTGGCGCCGAGCAGGACGGTGGTGCCGGCGCCGACGAGCGCCGCTCCCCCACGCTGCCCGCGCCCGGTGACGACCGGCACGTCACCACCGCGGGTGAGCATGAGGGCGACGAGGATGAGGACGACGACGGCACCGACGTAGATCAGCAGCTGGACCAGGCCGACGAGCTCGGCGCCCAGGACGAGGTAGCAGCCGGCGAGCCCGGCCAGGGTGACGACGAGCCACAGGGCCGCGTGCAGCACCTGCCGCGCGACGACGGCGAGCAGCGCCGAGCCCGCGGTGAGCAGGCCGACGGCCACGAAGAGCACGTCCAGCCCGCTCACTCCTCACCCGCCTCGGCGCTCCGGCGCCCCGGCACCCGCTCCATCCAGGTGCCGAGCCGGTCCTTGCCGTGGAGCAGGTTGCGGATGTCGCCCTCGGCGTAGGCGAAGTCGGGGGCCCAGAAGAGGGCGTCGAAGGGGCAGACCTCGACGCAGATGCCGCAGTACATGCACAGCGAGAAGTCGATGTCGAAGCGGTCCAGCA
>JASKZT010000150.1 GCA_030145965.1 Ornithinimicrobium sp. | reverse complement strand
GGTCGCGGCCGCGCGGTCTTCGCGCTCGGCCAGGTCGGTGCGCAGGAGGCCACCGCGGTCGCCCAGGGCGCCGCCCTGGGCGCCTACACCTTCGACCGGCACCACGGCGTCGGCAAGGAGTCCTCGGCCAAGCCGGGGCTGGCCGAGGCCGTCGTGCCCGGCGTCGGCGCCGACGAGGCGCAGGACGCCACGGCCGCGGCCACCGCCGTGGTGGACGCGGTGCGCTGGGCCCGCGACCTCGTCAACGCCCCGCCGAACCTGCTCTACCCGGAGTCCTTCGCGAGCACGGTGACCGAGCGCCTGGCCGGCGCCCCGGTGACGGCCGAGGTCTGGGACCCCGAGCGCCTCGAGCAGGAGCGCTGCGGCGGCATCCTCGGCGTCGGCCAGGGCTCGGGCCGCGGGCCGCGCCTGGTGACCCTCACCTACGCGCCGGAGGGTGCCACCCGCCACCTGGCGCTGGTGGGCAAGGGCATCACCTTCGACTCCGGCGGCCTGTGCATCAAGCCGGGCGCGTCGATGGTGACGATGAAGATGGACATGGCCGGCGCGGCCAGCTGCGCCGCCGCGGTCCTGGCCGTCGCCGAGCTCGGCCTGCCGGTCCGCGTGACCGCATACCTCTGCCTGGCCGAGAACATGACCGGCGACCTGGCCCAGCGCCCCGGTGACGTCGTCACCATGCGCGACGGCCGCACCGTCGAGATCATCAACACCGACGCCGAGGGCCGCCTGGTCATGGCCGACGGCCTGGCGCTGGCGACCGAGCAGCAGCCGGACGCCATCGTCGACGTGGCGACCCTCACCGGCGCCTGCATCATCGCCCTGGGCGACCGCACGATGGGCGTCATGGGCAACGACGACGAGCTGCGCGAGACGGTGACGCGCCTGGCCAACGGCGCCGGTGACGCGGCGTGGCCGCTGCCGATGCCCGAGGAGATCCGCCCGAGCCTGGACACCCCCGTCGCCGACCTCAAGCACACCGGCGAGCGGTCGGCGGGGGCGAGCGTCGCGGCGACGTTCCTGCAGGAGTTCGTGGGCACCCGCGGCGAGGGTGAGGACGCCGCGGACATCCCGTGGGCGCACCTGGACATCGCCGGCCCCGCGTTCAACGAGAAGGCCGCCTGGGGCTACCACCCCAAGGGGGCCACCGGCGCCTCCGTGCGCACGCTCGTCGAGCTGGCGCGCAGCTACGCCGGCTGACCCTGCGCCGGACATGCACGAGGGGCACCTCCCGACCGGGAGGTGCCCCTCGCGTCCGCGACGGACGGCGTCCGTCAGCCGCTCTTGCGGCGGAACATCTGCTGGGTGCCGGAGGTCTTGGCTCCGCGCTCCCGACCGACCTTGCCGTGCTCGGAGTGGTCCGAGACGTCGGTGCCGGCATGGGCACGCTTCTTCGCCAGCGCCTCGCGGAACTTGGCCTTGACGTCGTCCGTGGCCGGAGTGTCGTTCATGGCCACCTCCTTTCACCCGGGGACAGGAACGGTGCCACTGTGGCACGCCGCAGCCGGGCTGTCACCACGTTTGCGGCGGGCAGGGCCACCCGCACCGGACGGGCCGGGGGCGGGGTGGCAGGATTGCCGCCATGCCAGCGGAAGAGTTCGACATCGTCATCCTGGGCGCCGGCAGCGGGGGCTACGCCTGTGCGCTGCGCGCCGCGCAGCTCGGCCAGCGCGTCGCCCTGGTCGAGAAGGACAAGCTGGGCGGTACCTGCCTGCACTGGGGCTGCATCCCGACCAAGGCGCTCCTGCACGCCGCCGAGGTCGCCGACAGCGTTCGGGAGGGCTCCCGCTTCGGCGTCAGCGCGACGCTGGAGGGCATCGACATGGCTGCGGTGCACGCCTACAAGGACGGGGTCGTGGGGCGCCTGCACAAGGGGCTCCAGGGGCTGGTCAAGAGCTCCGCGGCGATCACCTACGTCGAGGGCGAGGGGCGCCTGACCTCCGCCACCACCGTGACCGTGGGCGACCGTGAGCTGACCGGTCGTCACGTCGTCCTGGCGACCGGGTCCTACGCGCGCACGCTGCCGGGCATCGAGATCGGCGGCCGGGTCATGACCAGCGACGGCGCGCTGCGGCTGGAGACGGTGCCCGAGCGCGTCGTCGTGCTCGGCGGCGGCGTCATCGGCGTGGAGTTCGCCTCCGTCATGCGCAGCTTCGGCGCCGAGGTCACGGTCGTCGAGGCCCTCGACCGGCTCGTCGCCGTCGAGGACCCGGCCGTGTCCAAGGCGCTCGAGCGCGCCTTCCGCAAGCGCAAGATCGGCGTGCGCACCGGCGCCCGCGTCGCCTCCGCGACCCAGGACGACGCCGGCGTGCGGGTCGAGCTCGAGGGCGGCGACGTGCTCGAGGCCGACGTGCTGCTCGTGGCGGTCGGCCGCGGCCCCCGGTCCGAGGGCACAGGGTATGAGGAGGTCGGGGTCTCCCTCGACCGCGGGTTCGTGCTTACGGACGAGCGCCTGCGGACGAACGTCGAGGGCGTGCGCGCCCTCGGCGACCTCGTGCCGGGCCCCCAGCTGGCCCACCGCGGCTTCGCCCACGGCATCTTCGTCGCCGAGGACATCGCCGGCCTGGAGCCCCAGCCGGTCGACGACACCCTGGTGCCCAAGGTCACCTACAGCGACCCCGAGATCGCCACCGTCGGGCTGACCGAGGAGCAGGCCCGCGAGCGCCACGGCGACGGCGTGTCCGTCTACGAGTACAACCTCGGTGGCAACGGCAAGTCCCAGATCCTGGGCACCGCGGGCTTCGTCAAGCTCGTGCGCTCCGCGCCCGACGGTCCCGTGGTCGGCGTGCACATGGTGGGCGCCCGCATGGGCGAGCAGATCGGCGAGGCGCAGCTCATCGTCGGCTGGGAGGCGCTGCCCGACGACGTCGCTCAGCTCGTCCACGCCCACCCCACGCAGAACGAGGCGCTCGGGGAGGCGCACCTGGCGCTGGCGGGCAAGCCCCTCCACGCCCACGCCTGACCCCGCGGCGATCCACTGCGTAGACTTCGAACCCCCGGACGAGGAGAGACAACAGACATGTCGGAACGTGTATCGATGCCCGCCCTCGGTGAGTCCGTCACCGAAGGGACCGTGACCCGCTGGCTCAAGAACGTCGGCGACAGCGTGGAGGTGGACGAGCCGCTGCTGGAGGTGTCGACGGACAAGGTCGACACCGAGATCCCCTCGCCCGTCGCCGGCACGCTGCTGGAGATCCTCGCCCAGGAGGACGACACCGTCGAGGTCGGGGCCGACCTGGCCGTCGTCGGCGACTCGTCCGAGTCCTCCGGTGGCGACGACGGCGGCTCGGACTCCTCCGCGGAGGCCGAGGAGCCGGCGCAGGAGCAGCAGCAGGAGGGGTCTGGCGGCGAGGAGGCCGCCCCGCAGGCGCAGGAGACGGAGAGCTCCCCGGAGCCCCCCGCCTCGTCCGGCGGCGGCGAGGTCTCCGGCGGCGAGACGATCACCATGCCCGCGCTGGGTGAGTCGGTGACCGAGGGCACCGTCACCCGCTGGCTGAAGTCCGAGGGCGACACCGTCGAGGTCGACGAGCCCCTGCTCGAGGTGTCCACCGACAAGGTCGACACCGAGATCCCCTCCCCCGTCGCCGGCGTGCTGACCAAGATCCTCGCGCAGGAGGACGACACGGTGGAGGTCGGCGGCGAGCTGGCCGTCGTCGGTGGCGAGTCCTCCGGCGGTGGGTCCGCCGGCGGTGCCGACGAGGCCCCGGCGCAGGAGAGCACCCCCGAGCCCGAGTCGCAGGCGCCCACCGAGCAGCCGCAGGACTCCGGCGCCGACAGCGACCTCGGCGAGGAGCAGACGCGCCACGAGGAGGCGGCCAAGGAGTCCGCCACCGAGAGCGGGTCCTCCTCCGCCCAGGAGCCGCAGGAGGCCGTCGGCCCGGGCACGCAGTCGCCCGAGACCGGGTCCTCCTCGCACAAGGACGTCACCGGCATCGTCCCGGAGGAGGGTGGCCGCGCCGCCGCCGCCGAGCAGGGCTCCGCCCCGTCCGGCAGCCAGGACGTCTCGGCCTACGTCACCCCGCTCGTGCGCAAGCTCGCCGCCCAGCACGGCGTGGACCTGTCCACCCTCACCGGCACCGGGGTCGGCGGGCGCATCCGCAAGCAGGACGTGCTCGACGCCGCCAAGGCGAAGGACGCTCCTGCGCAGGAGGCCCCCGCCGCCGAGCCGGCACCGGCCGAGCAGCCGTCCGCCCCGGCGGCGCCG
>JASKZT010000136.1 GCA_030145965.1 Ornithinimicrobium sp. | reverse complement strand
CGCGTCTACTACGGCACCGACACCCACCTCATGGGGCTCATGGCCGGCGCCGCGCTCGCCCTCGCCTGGGCCGACCCCACCCACCGGGCCGGGCTGCGGACGCGCGCCTGGCGCCGCTGGCGCTGGGCCGCCGTGCTCGGCTCGCTGCTCGTCCTCGGCTCGCTCATGCGCTGGATGGGGGAGGACTCGCCGCTCACCTTCCGCGGGGGCATCCTCCTGGCGTCCCTGGCCACGGTCGTGCTCGTCGCGGCGCTGCTGGAGTCGCCGGGCCCGTGGCGCACCGCCATGCAGCTGGGTCCGCTGCGCTGGGTCGGTGAGCGCTCGTACGGCATCTACCTGTGGCACTGGCCGGTGCTCGTCATCGCCGGTGCCCTCGTCCCCTACGCCGTCGGGACGACCCGGGGCTGGCTGGTCCTCCTCGGCGCGCTCGTGAGCACCCTGCTCCTGACCGAGGCCTCGCTGCGCCTCGTCGAGCGGCCGGTGCGTCGTCACGGCTTCCGCCGGTCGCTGGGCCGGCTCACCGGCTGGCTGCGCACGCCCTGGCAGGTCAGCCGCACCCCGCGGGTCGTCGCGTCGGTCGCCGCGCTCCTGGTGCTCCTCACCGGTGTCGCGCTCGCGACCGCCCCGGAGAAGTCCAGCACCCAGCGACAGATCGAGGACACCGAGGCCCGGCTGGCCGGCCCGCCCGTCGAAGCCGTGGCCGACGCGGCGGGGGCCGGCGTCGCGCTGGGGGTCGCGGCCGAGGAGAGCGGGCCGGAGCCGTCCGCACCCGCCGAGGACGAGACCGAGGCCGAGGCCGAGGACACCGGGTCCGCCGACAGGTCGGCCGGCGGCGCGGCCGAGGTCAACGGCTCCACCTACACCCCCGACGACGACGGCCTCCTCGTGCCGGCGGGCGACGCCATCACGGCCGTGGGCGACTCGCTCGTGGTCACCAGCGCCGACGGGCTCACCTACCGCTTCCCCGGCATCGCCTACGCGGCGAAGTCGAACAGGCAGTGGCACGACGCCCCCGCGGTCATCGAGCAGGCCCTCGCGGACGGCTCGCTGCGCGACAACGTCGTGCTCCACCTCGGCACCAACGCCGGCGTCGACGAGGCCGGCCTGCGCGCCGCGCTGGACGCCTTCGGCCCCGACCGCAACGTCGTCGTGATGAACCTCTACGTCAACGCCACCTTCACCGCCGCCTCCAACGCCACGATCGAGGAGGTCGTCGCGGACTACCCCCACGCGGTCGTCGGCGACTGGTACGGGACGATCAGCCAGCAGCCCGAGGCCCTGCAGGCCGACAACGTGCACCCCGACATGGACGGGATGCACGTCTACGCCGAGGTCGTCGCCCGCGCCTTCGACGAGCTGGCCACCCGCGGGCGCTGACACCCGACCGCGCCGAGCCGGGTGTGCGCCCGGGCCGGTCTGTGGCAGGCTCGGCCCTGTGAACATCGTGTTCGTCGAGCCGCACTTCCCCCGGAACCAGCGTGAGTTCCCCCGGGCGCTGGCCGAGGCGGGAGCGAACGTCATCGGGATCGGCGAGACCCCGGCCGAGTACCTCGACGGCCAGCTCAAGGACTGGATGGTCCACTACGAGCAGGTCGGCTCGGTCACCGACCTGCAGCAGATGACCGACGCGGTGCGCCGCGTGCAGGGGATGCTCTGGGTCGACCGCCTCGAGTCGACGATCGAGGCCCACCAGCTCGTCGCCGCCCAGGTGCGGGAGTCCCTCGGCATCCCCGGCACCTCGGTGCGCACGACGTGGCTGTGCCGCGACAAGCCCTCGATGAAGGAGGCGCTGCGCTCGGCGGGGGTGCCGGTCGCGCGGTCCATCGGGGCGGACACGGCCGACGAGGTCCTCAGCTTCGCCCGGCAGGTCGGCTACCCCCTGGTGCTCAAGCCGCGCGACGCCGCCGGCGCGGCGGGCACCTACCGCGTCGACGACGACACCGACCTCGACGCCGCCCTGGCCGCCCTGGGCGACCACGGGTCCATCGCCGTCGAGGAGTTCATCGAGGGCCACGAGGGCTTCTACGACACCATCTCCGTCGACGGCCTGCCCGTCCTCGACTTCGCCTCGCACTACTACCCCGGGGTGCTGGAGGCCATGCGCACGCGCTGGATCTCCCCCCAGTTCGTCGCGACCAACCGGATCGACTCCGGAGAGCTCTACGGCGAGCTGCGCGCGATGGGGGCGCGGGTCAACGAGGCCCTGGGGATCGGCACCTCCGCCACGCACATGGAGTTCTTCCACGGCCCGCGCGGCCTCACCTTCAGCGAGATCGGCTGCCGGCCCCCCGGCGTGGGGTGCTGGGACCTCTACTGCGCGGCCAACGACATGGACGTCTACGCCGCCTGGGCCGAGGCGATCGTGCACGGGCACGTGTCGCGGCGCCCGAGCCGCAGCCACTCCGCCGGCATCATCGCGCTGCGGCCCGACAGGGACGGCGTCATCACCGGCTACTCCGGCCTGGAGGACGTGGAGAACCGCTACGGCCGGTGGATCATCGACGCCCACATCCCCCCGGCCGGCACCGGGACCCAGCCGGTGGAGGCGGGTTTCATGGCCAACGCGTGGGTCCGCCTGCGCCACCCCGACTACGACCACCTCCGGGAGATGCTCGACGACGTCGGCCGCACCGTGCAGGTCCATGCCGGCTGACGACCCGCTCGCCGACCCCCGCATCACCCTCCTGGGCCCGCAGCGCGAGCCGCAGGTCACGAGGGTCGCCGAGCGTCTCGGGCTGCACGGCCGGCGCTTCGCCATGGTCACCGCCGGATGGCAGGACCGGGAGGAGGACGACGAGCTGCTCAGCCACCTGCTCGGCGGCAGCACCGTCAACCTGCGCCTGTGGAGCCTCATGCAGCAGGTCTGGGAGCACGACCCCGAGCTGGCCGAGGGCGACCGGCAGCGCCGCCTCGTCCACACCGAGATGCAGGAGCTCTACCTCATCGCGCTGGAGCAGGCGGCCGAGGCGATCCGCCGCATCCGCGAGCACACCCCCCGCGACCAGCACGTCGTCGACCTCGCCGTCCACGACACCCTCGAGATCATGCGCGACCTCGACGCCCGGCACCTGGAGCGCGTCGCCGACCTCACCCTGACCTTCTACGACCGCTACCAGCCGCAGCACCGCGACGCCGTCGTCGAGGGCCGCTTCCGGGTCGGCCACGCGATCGCCGACTGCGAGGCCATCGCGATCGCCGGCGGCCACGTCGGGGTGCTCATGGGCGCCCTGCACCTCTTCAACCTCGCCCCGGCCCTGGCGGCGCCGCGCGAGGCGCCGCTCGACGCGGCCGACGGCGGGGACCAGGCGCCGGCCCCGCCCGCGCTCCTGCGGCCCGTGCTGGCGTGGGGCGCCGGCGCCATGACGCTCACCGAGCGCGTGCTGCTCTTCCACGACCACGCGGTATCCAGCCCGCCGGTCTCCGAGCTGCTCATGGAGGGTCTGGGACTGACCCAGGGGCTCGTCGCCCTCCCCTCGGCGAAGGAGCGTCTCGACATCCGCAACCCCCACCGGATGGCCGTGCTGGCCCGGCGCGCGGCGCCCGCGTGCGCGCTGCTGCTCGACCAGCGCGTCGACGTCACCCTCACCGCCGGCGGCGGCATCCCCGCCGGTGCACCGGTGCTCGCCGCCGACGGCACGACGGGTGCCTACGAGCCGGCACCCCGGCCGGTCCCTGCGGGCGGGGGTGCGGCA
The DNA here is from genome assembly GCA_030145965.1 of Ornithinimicrobium sp. Taxonomy (GTDB): domain Bacteria; phylum Actinomycetota; class Actinomycetes; order Actinomycetales; family Dermatophilaceae; genus Ornithinicoccus. The sequence goes on along the minus strand of JASKZT010000136.1, from coordinate 3,784 downwards.
TGAGCACCGTGGCGTCCTACCCCTCGGCGCCGCGGCACCGTGGCAAGCTGGCCGTCAACGCGCTCAAGGCGTCGGCCCCCCTCGACGGGCACGCGGTCGACGAGTTCCTGGCGCGGCACCAGGTCCCGATCGTCGAGGGGGCCAAGTGCACCTTCCTCTTCCGCGGTGAGGTCGACGCGGTCGCCGTGAAGCACCGGATCGTCAACCAGCCGCAGCACGTCCCCATGCGCCGGCTCGAGGGGACCGACCTGTGGTACGTGACGATCGAGCTGCCCGCCCAGTCACGCGTGGAGTACCAGATCGAGCTCCGACGCGGCGAGCACTACGAGACGTTCAACGACCCGCTCAACCCGTACGTCGCCCACTCGCCGGTCGGGTCCTCCAGCGTCCTCCAGGCCGCGGGGTACGAGACGCCGGAGTGGGTCGTGCCCCGCTCGGACGCCCGGCCCGGTCAGCTGGTCGACTGGAGCCTGCAGTCCAAGGCGCTGCGCCGCACCGTCCACAACCGGATCTACCTGCCGGCGCGCTTCCGCAGCTCGAGCTCCTACCCGCTCCTGGTCGTCCACGACGGGAACGACTACGTCAACTACGCGGCGATGAAGACCGTGCTGGACAACCTGATCCACGACCTCGACATGGCCGAGACGATCGTCGTGCTGTCCAACCCGGGTGACCGGATGCGCGAGTACCCCAACTTCGCGCCGCACGCCCGCCACCTGACCCACGAGCTGCTGCCCGCGATCGAGGCCGAGCTCCCCGTGATCCGCCGGCCGGCCGCGCGCTGCCTCATGGGGGCCAGCTTCGGCGCCGTCGCCTCGCTGTCCACGGCCTACCGCAGCCCCGACGCGTGGGGCAACCTGCTGCTGCAGTCCGGGTCCTTCGTCTTCACCGACATCGGCAGCGACCACGGGGGCGGACCGGCCTTCGACCCGGTGGTGACGTTCATGAACCGCTACCGCGCCCGCCCCCGGCGGGTCGCCGACCGGATGTACGTGCACTGCGGCGTGTACGAGCCGCTCATCGTGCACAACCGCTCGATGGTGCCCGTCTTCGAGGCCACGGGGGCCCAGGTGCGCTACGTGGAGTCGCGGGACGGGCACTCGTGGGAAAACTGGCGCGACCGGCTGCGCGACGGCCTGTCGTGGGTCTTCCCCGGCCCGCAGAAGCTTGTCTACGAATAGACCAAGACACACCCATATCGACCTAGGAGGACCTATGGCCACCTCGTACCTGCTCGTGGACGGCGAGAACATCGACGCCACGCTGGGCAACTCGATCCTCGGGCGCCGGCCCCACCCCGACGAGCGCCCGCGCTGGGACCGGCTGCTCAGCTTCACCCAGGAGACCTGGGACCAGCCGGCCAAGGGTCTCTTCTTCCTCAACGCCAGCAGCGGCCTGCCGATGTCGTTCGTGCAGGCGCTGCGGGCCCTGGGCTACACGCCGGTGCCGCTGTCGGGCTCGGCGGAGGACAAGGTCGTCGACATCGCGATCCAACGCACGCTGGACGCGCTCGCCGACCGCGACGACGACGTCATGCTCGTCAGCCACGACGGCGACTTCCTGGAGTCGGTGGAGCCGCTGATCGACGGCACCCGGCGGGTGGGGCTCATCGCCTTCGAGGAGTTCCGCAACACCGGCTTCGCCCCCCTCGTCGCGCGCGGCATGCAGTTCTACGACCTCGAGCACGACACGCTCGCCTTCAACGCGCCGCTGCCGCGCCTGCGCATCATCCCGATCGAGGAGTTCGACCCCGTGCAGTTCCTCTGACGCACGGGCGCGCCGGGTCGGCGCGCGGACGGGGCCGGGTCGCTGGTGCGACCCGGCCCCGCCGTGCTGCGCCCGGTCAGCGACGGCGCGGCAGGAGGTCGTCCATCCCTGCATCAGGTGGGTCGCCCAGGGTGACGCCCTGGCGTGGCGCCAGCCACGGGACGGTGAACACCGCATGACCTGTGTGGCTCAGCGTCGAGAGCGCCCGATCCTGTGACGGAAGTGGCTAAAGTTGCACCGTCCCCGACCACCTCGGTCGATCCCCTGCTGTCCCTGTCCCACGGAGCTGACACCATGCCTCTCCTTCCCAGACCGCCCCGACTGCTCGTCCCCCTGGTCGCCGCCGTCGCCGCGACCCTCGTGGCGGCGGCACCACCGCCGACCGTCGCGGCCACGCCCGCGACCACGCCGGCCGACGCACCGCCCTCGCACCGCACCGTCCCCCTGAAGGACGCCCGGCCCGCCGCCTCCTCCCGCTCGCTCCCGGGCACCAGCGCCGAGGGCGGGGCCACGGACACCCCGCCGGGAGAGGTGCGGACGGCGACCCTCGCCCTCGACGACGGCATCCACGTCGTCGGCCTGCGCTGGGAGGGCCCGGCACCGGGCACGACCGAGCTGCGCGTCCGCGAGCAGGACGGCCGCTGGGACGACTGGGTCGACCTCGAGGACGCCGTGCCGACCGAGCCGTTCGCCGTCTCCCCGGCGGCGGAGACCTCGGCCACCACGTCCACGGGTGCCTCGGGGGCACCCGTCGACGACGCCGAGCACGTGGTCCGCGCCACGACCGGGGACGTCGTCATCGGTCCGGCAGAGGTCGAGGTGCGCCTCGTGGGCGAGGCCGACGCGGCCACGCTCGAGGCCTGGACCACCTCTGCGACCGCCTCCGACGCGGCCACGGTCAACGGCATCCCCGTCACCACCGACCAGCTCGTCATCGGGACCCGCGCCGACTGGGGGGCGGACGAGTCGCTGCCGCGCGTCTCGCGGCCGCGCGACCTCGTCAGCCCCGCTCCCAAGCTCGGCGTCACCGTGCACCACACGGCCGGCCACAACGACTATGCGGCCGCGGACGTCCCCGCCATCATCCGTGGCATCTTCTACTACCACGGGCAGACGCTGCGGTGGGACGACATCGGCTACGCCGCGCTCGTCGACAAGTACGGCCGGGTCTGGGAGGGCCGGGCCGGCGGCGTCGAGGAGAACGTCCAGCTCGCGCACGCCTTCGGCATGAACCGCGACTGGTCCGGCGTCGCCGTGCTCGGCAACCACGAGACCGCCCAGGTCTGGGCGACCGAGCTCACCGCGCTGGCCCGGCTCACCGCCTGGACCCTCACCACCCACGGGGTTCCGCCCGGGAGCACCGTCACCTACCGCAACGCCTACGAGGGGTGGACCCGCACGCTGAACGTCGTCCACGCGCACCGGGACGTCGGCCAGACCCTCTGCCCCGGCTGGCAGCTCTACGCGCTCATGGACCTGCTGCGCTCGAGGGTGGCCGCCGACGCCGCGCAGGTCCCGGACGCCGTGCAGCGCATCGGAGGCGCGGACCGGTATGCCGTGGCCGCCGGTCTCGCGCAGCGGGCGTTCCTCGAGGGCACGTCGACCGCCTACCTGGCGGCGGGTCCCGACCAGTACCTGGCCGACGGGCTGTCCGTCGGGCCGGTCGCCGCCCAGCCGGGCGCGGCCGTGCTGCTCACGAGGAGCGACTCGGTGCCCCCGGCCACGCTCTCGGCGCTGCGCGCGCTGCGGGTCCGCGAGGTCAGGATCCTCGGCGGGACCACCTCGGTCTCGCCCGCGGTGGAGGCCTCGCTGCGAGCCAGCGGCTACACGGTGAGCCGCATCGAGGGACTGAACCGCTACGACGTCGCCGCCCGCGTGTCCGCGGACGCCGTGGCGCGCGGCCTGCGGCCGCAGACGGTCTACGTGGCGAGCGGCCAGGTGATGAGCGACGCGCTCGGCGGCTCGGCCGCCGCGGCCGCGCGCGGCGCCACCATGCTGCTGACCCGCGACGACCGGG
>JASKZT010000117.1 GCA_030145965.1 Ornithinimicrobium sp. | reverse complement strand
GTTGTGGACAACTGTAGCGCGGCCAAGACGAGGGGGATGAGCAGCTCGTGACCGAGCAGTCCCCGGGAAACTCGGCCCAGGTGTGGCAGCGGGTCGTCTCGACCCTGAACTCCCAGGGCCTCACCGCCCGGGACCGCGCGTTCCTGCGCCTCACCCAGCTGGTCGGTCTCCTCGACAGCACCGCGCTCCTGGCCGTGCCCTACCAGCACACCAAGGAGACCCTCGAGACGAGCCTGCGCCAGCCGATCGTCGACGCCCTCGCGGCCGAGCTCGGTCATGACGTCCGCCTGGCCATCACCGTCGACGAGGACCTGCGCCGCGGGGTCGACGACGCGGCCGACCCGCCCGAGCCGGCCGAGACCGACGCCCAGGCCGACCCCTCTCCGGGGCGCACCTCCTACCGGTCCGACGGCGGGCAGGGCACCGGCTCCGGCGCGGTGCAGACCGCCAGCGCCGAGGACGCCCGCCTCAACCCGAAGTACACCTTCGACACCTTCGTGTCCGGCTCCTCCAACCGCTTCGCCCACGCGGCCTCCCTCGCCGTCGCGGAGTCACCGGCCCGCGCCTACAACCCGCTCTTCATCTACGGCGAGTCGGGGCTGGGCAAGACGCACCTGCTCCACGCGATCGGCCACTACGCCCGCAACCTCTACCCCGGGGTGCGGGTGCGCTACGTGAACTCCGAGGAGTTCACCAACGACTTCATCAACAGCATCCGCGACGACAAGGCGGGCGCCTTCCAGCGGCGCTACCGCAACGTCGACTTCCTCCTCGTGGACGACATCCAGTTCCTGCAGGGCAAGGAGCAGACGGTCGAGGAGTTCTTCCACACCTTCAACACCCTGCACAACAGCGAGAAGCAGGTCGTCATCACCTCCGACCAGCCGCCCAAGCGGCTGTCGGGCTTCGCCGAGCGCATGCGCAGCCGCTTCGAGTGGGGGCTGCTCACGGACGTGCAGCCGCCTGACCTGGAGACCCGCATCGCCATCCTCAAGAAGAAGGCGGCGCAGGAGGGGATGCAGCTGCCCGACGAGGTGCTCGAGCTCATCGGCAGCAAGATCAGCACGAACATCCGCGAGCTCGAGGGCGCGCTGATCCGGGTGACGGCCTTCGCCTCGCTGTCGAGCACCCCGCCGGACGCCGCCCTGGCCGCGCACGTGCTCAAGGACATCATCCCCAGCAGCGAGTCGGCCGCGATCACCGTGCCGACGATCATGGCCGAGGTGTCGGACTACTTCCAGATCAGCCACGACGAGCTGTGCGGGACCTCGCGGTCGCGGACCCTCGTCAACGCCCGGCAGATCGCGATGTACCTGTGCCGCGAGCTGACCGACCTGTCGCTGCCCAAGATCGGCCAGGAGTTCGGCGGTCGGGACCACACGACCGTCATGCACGCCGAGCGCAAGATCCGTCAGCTCATCGGGGAGCGACGGGCGCTGTACGACCAGATCACCGAGCTGACCGGGATCATCCGCAAGGCGTCCGCCCGCTAGGAGGGGCACCGGCGCCCCCTCGCTCGTCCACAGGCTGTGGACGAGCCTGTGCATTTGTGGACACGCCGTCCGAGCGACCCCGCGCGGTGCGCGGGCCGCCGTCCCTCGCCCCTCCCACCTGCGTGTGCCGCCCCGCCCGCCGGCCCCTGCGTCGGCCTGTGCACGAGGATGCGGACAGGCTGCGGACGAGGGCTCCCGGGCTGTGGACAACCGGTGGTGCACGGGAACGGCCCTGTGGAGGAGGCCCGGGCGTCCACACCGGGCGGGTCCGCCGTGCCCAGGTCGTCCACCACCCACGCACAGGCACGGCACCACACCCGGACGCAGCCCACCTGCACGGACAGCGCATACCGGCACCGTTGTCCACAGTGTCCACAGCCCCGACGATGACGACGAGACCCAGCACCGAGGAGATCTCGTCCCACGTCCCTGGGGACGGGCGGGGGTGCGGCGCGAGGGGCATGGCAGAGTTGGCCGGACGCGGCCTGCCGGACGCGGATCACCCGATGGACTGGGTGGCGTGACTCATGACATGCTGCTCACCCCGCGCGGCCCCTCCCGGTGAGCGCGTGCACGTCGTCCACCGATCGAGCCGAGAGGCCCACTGCCGTGAAGTTCCGCGTCGAGCGCGATGTCCTGTCCGAGGCCGTTGCCTGGGTGGTCCGTGGGCTGAGCAACCGTCCGCCCGTCCCCGTGCTGGCCGGCGTGCTCCTCACCGCCGACGAGGAGGGGACGCTGACGCTGTCGGCCTACGACTACGAGGTCTCGGCCACGGTCACCGTGGAGGCCGACGTGAGCGAGGGCGGCCAGGTGCTCGTCCTCGGCCGCCTCCTCGCCGACATCGCCCGCAACCTGCCGGCCCGCCCCGTCGAGGTCGCCACCGACGGCGCCAAGGTGCAGCTCACCTGCGGCTCGAGCCGCTTCGCGCTCATCCAGATGCCCGTCGCCGACTACCCGCAGCTGCCGTCGCAGGCCGACGCCAGCGGCACCATGGCGGGCGACACCTTCACCCAGGCCGTGCACCAGGTCTCGATCGCCGCCGACCGCGGCGACACCCTGCCCATCCTCACCGGCGTGCGGGTCGAGATCGACGGCGAGAAGGTCACCATGCTGGCGACCGACCGCTACCGCCTGGCGATGCGCGAGCTGACGTGGACGCCCAACGCCTCCGACGCCGGCCACGTGTGCCTCATCCCGGCCCGGACCCTCTCCGAGACCGCCAAGGCGCTCGGCGCGGCCGGCTCGGTCAACGTCTCCTTCGGCGACGGGCAGCGCGCCGACGGCCTCGTCGGCTTCGAGGCCGGTCGCCGCCGCACCACCACCCGTCTCCTGGACGGCGAGTACCCCAAGGTCACCTCGATCTTCCCCAGCTCGGTCGACACCGTCTCGGTCATCGACACCCAGTCGCTCATCGAGGCGGTCCGCCGCGTCGCGCTCGTCGCCGAGCGCAACACCCCCGTCCGCCTGCGGTTCACCGACGGCCAGGTGGCCATCGAGGCGGGCACCGGCGACGACGCGCAGGGCAGCGAGGCCGTCGAGGCCTCCCTCACCGGCCCCGAGATCGAGATCGCCTTCAACCCCCAGTTCCTCCTGGACGGCCTCGCGGTCCTCAACGCGCCGTACGCGCGGCTGGCCTTCACCCAGCCCTCCCGACCGGCCGTGCTCTCCGGGCAGGCTGAGATCGACGGCGAGTCCGACGAGTCCTACCGTTACGTCCTGATGCCGGTCCGCTTCGCGGGCTGACCTGGTCGCCCCGCCGGCCCGCGCGGCCGCGGCAGCAGGACCCGTCCGCCACCACGACCACCACGAGGAGACGCGATGAAGATCGGGATGATCGGCCTGGGCCGGATGGGCGGCAACATGAAGGAGCGCCTGGCGCGCGCCGGGCACGAGGTCGTCGGCTTCGACCTCGACGAGAGCCTGCGCGACGTCGACTCCCTCCCCGCCCTCGTCGAGGCGCTGGAGGCGCCGCGCGTCGTCTGGGTGATGGTCCCCCACGGCGCGCCGACCCGCGGCACGGTCGAGGAGCTCGGCGGGCTGCTCGAGCCTGGCGACCTGGTCATCGAGGGCGGCAACAGCAAGTTCACCGAGGACGTCGAGCTCGACGCGATCCTCGCCGAGAAGGGCGTCGGCTACCTCGACTGCGGCGTCTCCGGCGGCATCTGGGGCCTGGAGAACGGCTACGGCCTCATGTGCGGCGGCCGCCCCGAGCACGTCGAGATCGCGATGCCCATCTTCGACGCGCTGCGGCCCGAGGGTCCGCGTGAGGAAGGCTTCGTCCACGCCGGCGACGTCGGCGCCGGGCACTACGCCAAGATGGTGCACAACGGCATCGAGTACGGCCTCATGCACGCCTACGCCGAGGGCTACGAGCTGCTGGCCGCCAAGGACATCGTCAAGGACGTGCAGGGCTGCTTCCAGGCGTGGAGCCGCGGCACCGTCGTGCGCTCGTGGCTGCTCGACCTCGCGGTCAAGGCGCTGGACGAGACGCCTGGCCTCGAGGGCATCAGCGAGTACACCACCGACTCCGGCGAGGGTCGCTGGACCCTCGAGGAGGGTATCGAGATGGCCGTGCCGATGCCCGTGCTGGCCGCCTCCCTCTTCGCCCGCTTCGCCTCGCGCCAGGAGAACTCCCCCGCCATGCAGATGGTGGCCGCGCTGCGCGGGCAGTTCGGCGGGCACGCGGTGCAGATGCTCGAGGGCGACGGGCTCGAGGAGGGTCAGGTCGAGGTGCACGCCGGCGCCGAGCCCAAGCACGACGAGCCCGGCGAGCGCCGGGTCGGGGCCGACGGGGACGGAGACGCCGAGCAGGCCGCGTCGGCGGGCCCGTCCTCCGGCTCGGGCGACACCGGTGGCGGCGACGGGCCGACCTCGGGCAGCGGCGACACGGACCGCTGAGCCCGGGGGCTGCAGACCGACCTCCCCCGTGCACCTCCGCCACCTGGCTCTCACCGACTTCCGCAGCTACCCCAGCGCGGACGTCACGCTGACCCCGGGCGTCACCGTGCTGCTGGGGCGCAACGGGCAGGGCAAGACCAACCTCGTCGAGGCGGCGGGGTATGTCGCCACCCTCGGCTCGCACCGCGTCGCCCAGGACGCGCCCCTCGTGCGGGCCGGGGCGGACAGCGCGGTGATCCGGGCGACCGTCGTGCACGAGGGCCACGAGACGGTGGTCGAGATCGAGGTCGTGCCGGGGCGGGCGAACCGGGCCCGGCTCAACCGCTCCCCCGTCTCCCGCCAGCGCGACGTGCTGGGCAGCCTGCGGACCGTCCTCTTCGCCCCCGAGGACCTCGCGCTCGTCAAGGGCGACCCCGCCGAGCGGCGCCGGATGCTCGACGACCTGCTCGTCGCCCGGCAGCCGCGCTGGGCCGGCGTCCGCGCCGACTACGAGCGCGCGCTCAAGCAGCGCAACGCCCTGCTCCGCTCGGGCGCGCCGCTCTGGAGACGCGCCGCGGCGGGCGGCCGCGGCCGTGGGGCGGGCCCCCGTCTGGCCCCGGGAGAGACGTTGGAGGAGGCGCGCACCTCCGCGCTGTCCACCCTGGCCGTCTTCGACACCCACCTCGCCCAGATCGGCGGTGCCCTGGTCTACGCGCGGCTGCGGCTCCTGCGCGACCTGCGCCCCTACCTGGCCGACGCCTACGCCACCATCAGCGACAGCGACACCCTCGCGCGGGCGACCTACCGCTCCTCCCTGGTGGCCGGCGACGTCGCGACGACGGTCGTCGAGGGCGGGGTCCCCCAGCAGGAGGAGGTGGTCGCGGCGATGCTCGCCTCGATGGAGCAGCTGCGCGAGCAGGAGCAGGAGCGCGGGGTCAGCCTCGTCGGGCCGCACCGCGACGACCTCGCCCTCGAGCTCGGCGAGCTGCCGGCCAAGGGGTACGCCTCCCACGGGGAGTCGTGGAGCCTGGCCCTGGCGCTGCGCCTGGCGGGCTTCTCCCTCCTGCGCCACGACCTCGGGACCGACCCGGTCCTCGTGCTCGACGACGTCTTCGCCGAGCTCGACACGCAGCGGCGCGAGCGGCTGGCCGAGCTCGTCGCCGACTGCGAGCAGGTGCTCGTCACCGCGGCGGTGGCCGAGGACGTCCCGGACCGGCTCCTTGCGGGGGACGGGGCCGGGCGGGCGGGCCGGGTGCTCGACGTCGTCCTCGGCTCGGTGACCGCCCGTGGCTGACCGGCCCGGCGACGGGCGGGACGAGCAGGCCTCCGCCCCGGACGGTGGGCCCCCCGACCCCGACGCGGCGCCGGCGCCCGAGGAGCTGGAGCCCCTCCACGCCGCGCACGACGCCCTGGCCCGCGCCCGGCGCAGCGCCCGCGCG
>JASKZT010000079.1 GCA_030145965.1 Ornithinimicrobium sp. | reverse complement strand
GCCCGCGGAGGTGCCCGGCGCCCCGGTCAGGCCCCTGCGGCCGCGCCCGGCGGCGCCGCGCCGGCCGGTGGTGCCCCGGCCCGAGAGGTCGACGGCGCCGCGGAGCGCGGCGGTGCTGATCGGCTGCTGGGACATGCGTGCTCCTCGGCTGAGCGGCTGGGACGTGCGCACGGGCGCACCTCCCAGGGTATGGGGTGCGGCGAGGGTCAGCTGCCCCAGGCCTCGACCAGCTGCTCGCGCGCGGCGATCATCTCGGGCTTGAACTCCACGCCCTCGGCGGGCACGCGCATCCCCACGAAGACCATCGTGCGCAGCACGGCCTCCTCGGTGACCTCGTCCATGCCGGCCAGGGTCACGAAGGACTCCGGCGGGGTGAGGACGCTGTCGGGGTTGACCGTGAAGCTGGTGTCCCGCAGCAGCGTGCCGATGACGAACGCCGAGCCGTCCTCGAAGAGGAGGGTCTTGGTGTCGTCGGAGACCAGCCAGTTGCGCTCGCGCAGCGTGGCCTGCTCCGCCACGGCCGCGGCCTGCTCCGCGGCGGCCCGGCGCACGGCCGGGCTGTAGCCGTGGGTGCGGTAGTCCGGGACGTCCTCCGGCTGCGGCCAGCTCGTGTAGGCGGCGAGCTCCTTGAGGGTGTCGCGGGGGCTGACGAGCAGGTCGCCCTTGCCCTTGCGCACCACCGGCGTGCCGACCGAGCGGCGGTCGAAGGTCGGCACCTCGGTGCCGGGCAGCATGCTCGCCTCCCAGATGATGCGGAAGTCCTTGTCCTCGCCGGTGCGGCTCTCCAGCAGGTGCAGGACCGGCACCCCGTCCTCGGGCACGGTCTGCACGAGGAGGAAGAGCGGCAGGTCGCCGTCCTCCCGGCTGACGGCCAGGACGTTGGCCTCCGGGGCCTGCTCGGCCTCGGCCTCGATCGGCTCCCCGAAGACGGGCTCCAGCGTGCCGGCGGCCTCGACGGCGGTGCGGGCCGAGCCCATGAAGGAGCGGCGCTGGGCGTCGCGGACCTTGTCCCCGTCCGCGGTGAAGGACTGGTGGCGAGCCTCCATGACGGTGGCCGCGACCCGCTCGGCGTCCTCGACGGACAGCGCGGCCTGGGCGGCGTCGGTCGTCATCTCCTCGGTGGAGGAGGCGTCGTCGGCGGTCGCGGTGGCGCTGTCGGCGTCGGCGCCGGCGGTCGCGGTCGCGGTGGCGCTGTCGTCGTCGGCGCTGGCGGTGGCGGTGGCGGTGGCGGCGTCCGCGTCGGACGACGTCGCGGCGCTCTCGTCCTCCGACCCCGAGGTCGTGGTCGCGTCGTCGGCGGAGGCACCCGCGGTGGGGCTCGTCGTGTCGTCGGTCGGGTCGTCACCACCGGTGCAGGACGCCAGCACGAGCGCCGAGGCCAGGGTGACCGCAGCGGTCATTCGGGGAAACTTCATAACAAAACGGTAAACAATGCGCTATCCATCACCAAATCAGAGACTTCCCAGGCTCGGCTCCGCGTCGTCGTGCGTGCCCCCGTCGGCGTCCGCGAAGGCGTCGGTCGCCCGCACGAGCTGGTCCAGCGTGCCGGGCTCGGAGAAGGCGTGCCCGGCGTCCGGCACGACGACGAACCGGGCCTGGGGCAGCCGCGCCGCGAGGTCGAACGCGGTGCGCGCCGGGGTGCACATGTCCAGCCGTCCCTGGACGATCACCGTCGGGATGTGGGCGAGCGAGGGTGCGCCGGCCAGGAGCTGGCCCTCACGCATCCAGCCGCCGTGGACGAAGTAGTGGTTCTCGACCCGCGCGAACGCCAGCGCCTGACGGTCCTCCACGGCCTTGCGGTAGCCGGCCTCGTCGGGCAGGACCGTGATGACGCGCGACTCCCAGCCGCTCCAGGCCTTGGCGGCGGGCAGGTGCACCGCGGGGTCGGGGTCGAAGAGGAGGTCGTGGTAGGCCAGCTGCATGTCGCCGCGTCGCTCGGGGGCCACCGGCGCGACGAACTCCGCCCACAGGTCGGGGTAGACGTGCTCGAGGTGGCCGCGCTCGTAGGTCCAGGCCAGCTCCCGGGTGCGCAGGGTGAAGATGCCGCGCAGGACGAGCTCGGTGACCCGCTCCGGGTGGGTCTGGGCGTAGGCGAGCGCGAGGCAGGAGCCCCAGGACCCGCCGAAGACCTGCCACCGCTCGATCCCGAGGTGCTCGCGGACGCGCTCGAGGTCGGCGACCAGGTGCCAGGTCGTGTTGCTCGCCCAGACCTGCGGGTCGACCGTCGTCGACGCGTGCGGGGTGGAGCGGCCGGCCATGCGCTGGTCGACGAGCACGATGCGGTAGCGCCGCGGGTCGAAGACGCGTCGCTGGGCCGGGCTCGTGCCGCTGCCCGGGCCGCCGTGCAGGAAGACCACCGGGCGCCCCTGGGGGTTGCCCGACTGCTCGACGTAGACCTCGTGCCCGTCGCCGACGGGCAGCATGACGGTCTCGTAGGGCTCGGTCTCGGGGTAGAAGCCGCGCAGCTCGCTCATGCCTCCTGCCTACCACGGGGCGGCAGGGCAGCGACGCTCAGGCCCGGCGCACCATCCGCAGCTCGGTGACACCGTCGTGCTGGTCGCGCGCGCGGGCGCCGTCGAGGGCGAACCCGTGGCGCTCGTAGAAGCGGACGGCCCGGGCGTTGCCCTCGGCGACCCACAGGTAGGCCGGTCCGTCCCCGAGGCCCTCCTCGAGCAGCCGCCGGGCGACACCGCTGCCGTGGTGGTCGGGGTGCACGTTGAGCGCGTGGAGCTGGCGCTCGACCGGGCGGTCCTCGTCGCGGCCGGGTCCGAAGAAGACGAAGCCCACCGGCTCCTCCCCCAGCGTCGCGACCCAGAACCCACGGCCGTCGTCGGGGATCGTGCCCTCGTCGTAGCCGCTGCCGACCGCCATCCACAGCCCGGCGAAGGCCGACGGCTCCAGCGCGTCGAGGACGGCGTCGTCCATGAGCCCCCGGTAGGTCGCGCGCCAGACGTCGGCGTGCAGGGTCGAGAAGGGGACCGTGTCGCCGCGGGTGGGCCGGCGCAGCGTGTAGGCGGAGGCGTCGGCCACCTCAGCCCTCCTCGAGGCGGGCGGTGACCCGCTCGACCTTGGCGGCCAGCTGCCCGGTGTGCCCGGGGCGCAGGTCGGCCTTGAGGACGAGCGACACGCGGGGGCCGTGCGCGGCGACGGCCTCGCACGCGGCCCTGACGACCGGCATGACCTCGTCCCACTCGCCCTCGATCGTCGTGAACATCGAGGTGAGCTCGTAGGGGAGGCCGGAGTCGCGCACGACGCGCAGCGCGTCGGCGACGGCGGCGCTGACCGAGCCGGTGTCGTCGGAGGCGGACGGGGCGACCGAGAACGCGAAGAGAGCCATGTGCCCAGCCTAGGCGGCGGACGGGGCTGGACCGGACGCCCGTCCCCGGGCAGCTGCGGCTCAGGCCAGGCCGGCCACCACGCGGTCGGCCGCGGCGTAGGGGTCGAGGCGCCCGGCGAGGACCTCCTCGACCGCGGCCGTCAGCACGCCGTCCTCGCGCAGACCGCCCATGCGGCCGCGCAGCTCCTCCAGCGCCAGGGCCTGCACCTCCCGGGCGGCGCGGGCGTGGCGGCGCCGGCCGAGCTCGCCGCGCTCCTCCATCCAGGCCAGGTGGTCGTCGAGGGCCTCGAGCACCCCGTCGGCGCCCTCGTCGCGGTCGGCCACCGTGGTGAGGACCGGCGGGCGCCACAGCCCCGGCTCGGTCCGGTCGCCGAGGGAGATCATGTGGCGCAGCTCGCGCACGGTGGCCTGCACGCCGTCGCGGTCGGCCTTGTTGACGACGAAGACGTCGCCGATCTCGAGGATCCCGGCCTTGGCCGCCTGCACGCCGTCGCCCATCCCGGGCGCGAGGAGCACGATCGTCGTGTCCGCCAGGCCGGCGACCTCGACCTCGCTCTGCCCGACCCCCACGGTCTCGACGAGCACGACGTCGCACCCGGCGGCGTCGAGGACCCGCAGCGCCTGCGGCGTGGCCCAGGCCAGGCCGCCGAGGTGGCCGCGCGAGGCCATCGAGCGGATGAAGACGCCCGGGTCGAGCGCGTGGGCGCCCAGCCGGATGCGGTCCCCGAGCAGCGCACCGCCGGAGAACGGGCTCGAGGGGTCGACCGCCAGCACCCCCACCCGCAGGTCGCGGGCCCGCAGCGCCCGGACGAGCATCGAGGTGGTCGTGGACTTGCCCACGCCCGGGCTCCCGGTCAGGCCGACGACGCGCGCCCGGCCGGCGTGCGGGGCGAGGGCGGCCATGACCTCGCGCAGGGCCGGGTGGCCGTTCTCGACGAGGGTGAGCAGGCGGCCCAGGGCGCGCGGGCTCCCG
>JASKZT010000072.1 GCA_030145965.1 Ornithinimicrobium sp. | reverse complement strand
AGCGCGGCGACGGTGAACATGTTGATGTACTCCCCGAGGAAGAACATCGCGAACTTCATCGAGGAGTACTCGGTGTGGAAGCCGCCGCCGAGCTCGCCCTCGCCCTCGGCCAGGTCGAAGGGCAGGCGGTTGGTCTCGCCGACCATGGTGATGACGTAGACGACGAAGCTGAAGAACAGCGGCACGACGTACCAGGACGGGATGCCCAGGAACCAGGTCTGGGACTGGGCCGCGACGATCTGGCTGGTCGACATCGACCCGGCGTAGAGGAAGACCGCGACGAGCGAGAGCCCCATGGCGATCTCGTAGGAGATCACCTGCGCGGTCGAGCGCAGACCGCCCAGCAGGGGGTAGGTCGAGCCGGACGACCAGCCGGCCAGGACGAAGCCGTAGGCCCCGACGCCGGCGACGGCGAGCACGAGCAGGACCGCGACCGGGGTGTCGGTCAGCTGCAGCGGCGTGGTGTGGCCGAACATCCGCACGTCACCGCCGAGCGGGATGATCGCGAAGGAGACGAACGCCAGGCAGGCCACGATGAGCGGCGCGGCGAAGTACATCACCTTGTCCGCGGCCTTGGGGGTGATGTCCTCCTTGAGGAAGAGCTTGATGCCGTCGGCGAGCGTCTGGAGCAGGCCGAGCGGGCCGAGCCGGTTGGGGCCCGGCCGCTGCTGCATCCGTCCGATGACCCGGCGCTCGAACCAGATGACCAGCACCATCGAGATCATCAGGTAGACGAAGAGCAGCCCCGCCTTGACGAACGACAGCCACAGCGGGGTGTCGCTGAAGTCGGCCGCGGGCAGGTCGTTGGCGACCAGCACGGGACCGGCCGAGAGCAGCTCGGGGTATGCGGTCAGGATGCCGCTCATGCCTCACCTCGGGTGATCGTGACGACGGCGCCGGCGTCGACGCCCAGGGTCGCGCGGACCGCGGACCCGACGGAGTTGGTCGGGACCCAGACGACGCCGTCGTGCATCGCCGTGACCACCGTGGGCAGCGAGATCGCGCCGCGGTCGGTGGAGACGGTGAGCAGGTCGCCGTCGGTCAGGCCGAGGCCGGCCGCCGTGGCGGCGGAGACCCGGGCGACGGGACGCGCCGCGGTGCCGGCGAGGAAGGGCTCGCCGTCCTGGAGCGACCCGGCGTCGAGCAGGTGGTGCCAGGTCGCCAGCACCGCCTGGCCGGGCCCGGGCCGGGCGGGGCCGGCCGGCGCGACGCGGGGCGAGGGGGCCCGGGTCGCCGAGGCGCCCAGGGCGGTGATCTCGTGCCGGACCGCGGCGACCGTGCCGGTCCCCAGACGAACGCCCATGGCCTCGGCCAGCCGGTCGAGGACGACGTGGTCGGGCTCTGCGGTGGAGTCCAGCGCCTGCTCGAAGGGACGCAGCCGGCCCTCCCAGTCGGCGTACGCGCCGGCCTTCTCCTGCTGCGGGGCGACCGGCAGGATGACGTCCGCGTGCTCGTGCACGGCGGTCTCGCGCAGCTCCAGGGAGACGACGAAGGCGCGGGCGAGCGCCCGGCGCGCCAGCTCGGGGTCGGGCAGGTCGTCGATCTCGACGCCGCCGACGACGAGGGCGCCCAGCTCCCCGCGGGCGGCCGCCTCGAGCATCGCGGTGGTGTCGCGCCCGGTCGCGGACGGCAGCGAGCCGTCCACCGACCAGCGGGAGGCGAGCTCGCCGCGGGCGGCCTCGTCGGCCACCGGTCGACCACCGGGCAGGAGGGTGGGCAGGGCGCCCACCTCGACCGCGCCGCGCTCCCCCGCGCGCCGCGGCACCCACGCCAGCGCCGCGCCGCTGGCCTGCGCCAGCGCGGCGGCGGCGGACAGGGCGCCGGGGACACCTGCGAGACGCTCGCCGACGAGGATGACCGAGCCCTGGCCCAGGGTGTCGGCGGCGGCGTGGTACTCGTTCGCGCCGTCACCCTCCAGCGGCACCGCCGGGCCGTCGACGGCCGGGGCGTCGCCGGAGCGGAGCCGCTCGCCCAGGGCGTGCAGCACCTCGGCCTCGGTGCCCGGGGCGGAGGCCAGCAGCGTGCCGTCCAGCTTGGTCAGGCCGCGGGTCGCGAACGGCGCGACGGCGTGCACGCGGGTCTTGTTGCGGCGCACGGCCTTGCGCAGCCGCAGGAAGATGATCGGGCTCTCCTCCTCCGGCTCCAGGCCGACGAGGAGCACCGAGGTCGCCTTCTCCAGCGTCTCGTAGCTGACCTCGCGGCTGCCGACCACGTGCGCGGCGAGGAAGTCGGCCTCCTCGGCGCTGTGCGGGCGGGCGCGGTGGTCGACGTCGTTGGTGCCGAGGGCGACGCGGGCCAGCTTGGCGTAGGCGTAGGCGTCCTCGACGCTCACGCGGCCGCCGACGAGCACGCCGACACCGCCGGCGGTGCGGGCGGCCGTCAGGCCGCGGGCGGCCTCCTGGTAGGCGCGGCGCCAGGGCACGACCGCGTAGGCGCCGTCGGCCTCGCGGACGACCGGGTCACGCAGCCGGTCCGCCAGCGTGGGGTAGGTGAAGGCCCAGCGGCCCTTGTCGCAGTTCCACTCCTCGTTGACCT
>JASKZT010000026.1 GCA_030145965.1 Ornithinimicrobium sp. | reverse complement strand
TCACCGGGCAGCTCCTCGCGGGCATCCGGACGCACCGGGCCAAGGTCGTCGTCATCGACATCACCGGCGCGCCGGAGGTGGACGAGACCGTGGCCAACCACCTGGTGCAGACCGTCGACGCGTCACGTCTCATGGGTGCCAGCGTCATCATCACAGGACTGTCGCCCACGATCGCCCAGACCCTCGTCACCATCGGCGTCGACCTGAGCAAGATGAACACCATCGGCGACCTCCAGGGCGGCTTGGAGGAGGCCGAGCGGCTGCTCGGCTACACCGTGACCAGGAAGGAGCCGTCGACGTCATCGTGAGCACGGGTCCGGCGCTGTTCTCGATCCTGCGACAGGGAGGCACCCTGGTCGCATCGGTCCACACTGCCCTGGACGACACGCAGATGCTCCGCCTCCAGGAGGACCTGGTGGCACAGATCGGGGTGCACCGGGCGCACGGGGTCATCATCGACGTGGGGGCCCTCGACGTGCTCGACAGCTTCGCCACCCGCACCCTGCGCAGCATCGCCGAGATGGCGCGCCTCCGGGGAGCGAGGCTGGTGGTCGTCGGCATCCGGCCCGAGGTCGCCTATGCCATGGTCCAGCTCGGGACGGGCGTCGGGGCGCTGCGCACGGCGCTGGACCTGGAGGACGGGCTGGCCGTGCTCGACGGCCGGGACGCCGGCGGCCGATGAACCGGGTCGAGGCCCTGCGGCGGGACTACCGCGTCGCGCTCCTGCGCTACCTGCCACGGCGGGAGGAGAGTGCCCTGGCCCAGGGGTACGACATCGGACGAGCCGCGGTCGCCGACGGCGTGAGCGTCCTCCACCTCGCCCACGTGCACCACGCCGTGCTGCTCGAGGTGCTGGTCAGCGCCCCGCACGAGGACCTTCCCCAGGTGGCCGAGGCGGCCTCGGAGTTCCTGCTCGAGGCCCTCGCTCCCTTCGACCTGGCCCGGCGACAACCCCCGGACGCCCTCACCCCTGGGGCATGACGCGGGATCTCGGTGGCGCGCAGCGGCTCAGGCCCGCGCCCGGCGGGTCGCGGGCTCTTCCTCCGCCCTCGGACCCCGCGTCATCCCCGACCGTCGGCGGGCTCTACCTCCTTGCACGGCCCGAACCGGGCACCACCACGTACAGGAGTTGACATGTCTCGACGCACGCTGCTCGTCACGGCGACCGCCGCCGCCCTCGCGACCACGCTCGGCATCGCACCGGCCGCCACGGCGGCGCCCGCTCCGACCGCGGCACCGACCAGCTTCGCCGCTGCCCGGCCTGCCGCCGCCACGACCCAGGCCGTCACCGGCACGCTGCAGGACGGCACCGCCTTCACCGGCGCCATCAGCAACCTCACCGCTCGCACGGTCGACGGCGTCCTGACCCTCACCGGGACCCTGACCGGCACCGGCCTGCCGGCCGGGGGAGTGCCCTTCACCACGACCGTGACCGACCTGGCGGCCAACCAGGCGTGCACGATCCTCGACCTCACCCTGGGGCCGATCCACCTCGACCTGCTCGGCCTCGTCATCGACCTCAACCAGGTCGAGCTCGACATCACCGCCGTCCCGGGCGCCGGCAACCTGCTGGGCAACCTGCTCTGCGCGGTCGCCGGGCTGCTCGACCGCGGTGGCCCCCTCCAGGGCATCGGCGCGCTGCTCAACCGCCTGCTCACCGGGCTCGGCCTCTGACCCGGCCCCCACGGACGGCGCGGCCGGTACCTTCCCATCGGGTGCCGGCCGCGCTCCGCGTGCGCGGCTCCTCGCGCCTCGCCGACGGGCGCTGAACCAGCGGTCACGGCGGCACCGGCCTCCGGCGCGGCGGGTCAGGTGGGGCGCGGGCTCACCCAGATGTGGTGGCTGAAGGTCACCCCGGCTGGGTGATGCCCGCGTCCCCACCGTAGGAGCGCGCAGACGCCCCCGCTCCCTGGAGCGGGGGCGCTGCTCGGCGGTCGTCCGGGAACAGGGACCGGGCGTCCACCCCTCGACCGCGGGTCACGCCCTCCCCTCCGGACCCCTCACACTTGTCCTGGCAGGAGTCGGCCCGGTGGGCCCAGGAGGACGGAGGCGGGCGGCGCGGATGGGTAGTGAGCTGCGGCGACAGGTGCACAACATCGGGCGACGCCGCGCCTGGGTCATCTGGGCGGTGGGCCTGTCCGTCTACATCCTGGCGGTCTTCCACCGGACCTCCCTGTCGGTGGCCGGGATCATCGCCGCCGAACGCTTCGACATCACCGCCGCCCAGCTGTCGACCTTCACGGTGCTGCAGCTGGCTGTCTACGCGGCCATGCAGATCCCGGTCGGGGTGCTCATCGACCGGTACGGGTCCAAGGCCCTCATGCTCGTCGGCCTGACGCTCATGACGGCCGGCCAGTTCTGGTTCGCGCTCGCCGGCACCTTCGAGGCGGGGCTCGCCGCCCGGGTGCTGCTGGGCTGCGGCGACGCCATGGTCTTCACCAGCCTCCTGCGGCTGATCGCCCTGTGGTTCCACGTCCGGCAGGCGCCGGTGGTGACGCAGCTGACGAGCATGGTCGGCCAGCTCGGCGCCATCGCCGCGGCGACGCCGCTGGCCGCCGCGCTGGCGCGGTTCGGCTGGGCGTGGTCCTACGGCGTCGCGGCCGGGGTGGGCGTCGTCCTGGCCGTCGCGCTGGTCCTGCTCGTCCGCGACTCGCCCTACACCGGCGTGGTCGTCGAGCGCATCAAGGTGCGTGCGCTGGCCAGGACGATGGCCGAGGTCTGGGGCAACCCCGGCACGAGGCTGGGACTCTGGGTCCACTTCACCTCCCAGTTCGGCCCCACCGTCTTCACGATGCTGTGGGGCTACCCCTTCCTCATCGCCCAGGGCCTGCCCTCGACGCGGGCCAGCGGGCTGCTCATCCTGCTGACGGTGACCGCGATGGTCGTCGGGCCGGTCATCGGGTTGCTCACGAGCCGGGTCCCCTACCACCGCTCGACGCTGGTGCTCGTCGTGGTCACCGCGATCGCAGGGGTGTGGGCGGTGGTGCTCCTGTGGCCCGGACCCGCGCCCTTCTGGCTCCTCGTGGTCCTGGTGATGGTCACCGCGATGGGCGGCCCGGGGTCGATGGTCGGTTTCGACCTGGCCCGCACCTTCCACCCCTCGGAGCGGTACGGCCGGGCCAACGGCATCATCAACGTCGGCGGCTTCCTCGCCTCGCTGCTGACGATCGGGCTGATCGGGCTGGTCCTGGACCACCGCTCGCCGGGCGGCCCGGCGACCTACACGCTGGACGACTTCCGGGTGGCGATGGCGGTGCAGTTCCCGTTCTGGGCCCTGGGCGCGGTGCAGCTGGTCCGCTACCGCCGCCGGGGGCGCGCTCTCATCGGCCGCCACCCCGGGGCGCTGGAGGCCCTGCGGGACGGCGAGGCCGTGCTGCCCGGGCTCTCGCGCCCGCCCGCCTCCCGGCCGGGCCCGGGGCAGCCGCGCCCCGACGACCGTGAAGGCTGAGGCGCCCAGGAGGGCGTGGTGAAGGCCTCCTGTCGTGGTCGTCGGCACCCCGTCCTGCGGTTGCCGACGGGTGCGCGGGCGCGCATGCTCTGGGGTATGCCTGAGGACGAGCACACCTACCGCGTGCCGAAACCGGGCGACGTCGTCTCGGTGGGCCCCGGTACGAGGTACCGCGTCACCGAGGTCGACCCCCACGTGCCGGCCGCGGGCCCGGCGTGGCGCGAGGTCTGCCTGGTCTGCGAGACCTCCGGCCGCACGTGCCGCGCCCGTCTGGGCGAGCTCTACTGGCCCGACGTGCCCGAGGGCAGGCGCCGCGTGGTGCCGTGGGAGATCGCCTACCGGGCCTACAGCCCCCGGCACCCGGCGGCGCTGGGGAGGAAGCCCGACGGGGTCGGCAGCGACGACCTGTCCGCCGTCGTGCTCTCCTGGGCTCCGCCCCGGCTGGGGGAGAGACCCTCCTACGTCGGGCTGTGCGTGCGCGAGGAGCCGGGGCACCCGGCCGAGGGCCGGTGGCAGCTGCACATCGCCGCCGACGGCCCCGAGGGGGATGCCTATCTCGACGCCGCGGCCGTGGAGTCCTTGGTCAGCGAGCTGCAACGGCTGCGCGAGCGCCTGTAGGCCGACGATGGTCACAGCGTGCGACCCAGGTCACGGAGCCGTCAATGCTCCTCCCGCGCGCAGCCCTGGG
>JASKZT010000023.1 GCA_030145965.1 Ornithinimicrobium sp. | reverse complement strand
TTCTCGGCGCGGACGGCGCGCGAGGTGAAGGCGATCGGCGGCTCCATCGCGGTGAGGGCCAGCAGCTGGAGCAGGTGGTTCTGGATGACGTCGCGCGCCGCCCCGACCTCGTCGTAGTAGCCGGCCCGGCCGCCGATCCCGATGTCCTCGGCCATCGTGATCTGCACGTGGTCGACGTAGTGGCTGTTCCACACCGGCTCGAACATCTGGTTGGCGAAGCGCAGCGCCAGGAGGTTCTGCACCGTCTCCTTGCCCAGGTAGTGGTCGATCCGGAAGACCGAGTCGGGAGGGAAGACGTTCTCGACGATCGTGTTGAGCTCCTGCGCGCTCTCCAGGTCGTGGCCGAAGGGCTTCTCCACGACCACCCGTCGCCACGTCCCCGGTGTCGGGTCGGAGAGACCGGAGGCCTTGAGCTGGTCGCAGACCGGCCCGAACCAGGCCGGCGGGATCGAGAGGTAGAACGCGTGGTTGCCGCCGCTGCCGCGCTGCTCGTCCAGCTCCTTGACCGTCCGGGCCAGGAGGCGGAAGGCGTCCGGGTCGTCGAAGGCGCCGGGCACGAAGCGGAACCCCTCGGCGAGCGAGCGCCAGACCTCCTCGCGGAACTCGGTCCGGGCGTTGGCCCGGACCGCGTCGTGGACGACCTTGGCGAAGTCCTGGTCCTCCCACTCGCGCCGGGCGAAGCCGACGAGGGAGAAGCCCGGCGGCAGCAGGCCGCGGTTGGCGAGGTCGTAGATCGCGGGCATGAGCTTCTTGCGCGCCAGGTCGCCGGTCACGCCGAACATCACCATGCTGCACGGCCCGGCGATGCGCGGCAGGCGCTTGTCGTCGGGGTCCCGCAGCGGGTTGTGCCCGGGGGTGACGGGCTCGGGGCGAGGGGTCATCAGCCGAGCGCCCGCCGCAGCTGCTCCAGACCGGCCGCCAGGTCGGTCAGGTGCAGGCGCAGCACCGGCCGGCCGTGGTCCGCGAGGACGGCCGCGTCCCCGGCGGCCTGGGCAGCGATGAGCTGCCCGAAGGTGAAGTCGGCGCCGGGGACGGTCAGGTCGTCCCGCGGCGTGGCGGTGACCTGGAGGTAGACGCCCTGCGCGGGGCCGCCCTTGTGGTACTGCCCGGTCGAGTGCAGGAACCGCGGGCCCCACCCGAAGGTCACCGGCCGGCCGGTGCGTCGGACGAGGTCGGCCTGCACCGAGGACAGCCCGGCGTGCTCCAGACGGTCGAGGTAGGCCATGACGGCCAGGTAGCCCCGCTGGGGGTCCAGCCGGGACAGCAGCGCCTCGACCGCGGCGGGCAGGGAGTCGGCGGCCTCGGCGGGCAGCCAGCCGTCGGCGCGGATCTCGACCGCACCGTCGACACCCGTGGGTGTGTCGCCGCCGCTCGAGCCGCCGGCCATGATGTCGCGGGCCGCCTGCTTGGCGCTCTCGACGTCGGGCTGGTCGAACGGGTTGATGCCGAGCAGGCGGCCGGCGACCGCCGTCGCGACCTCCCAGAGCAGCAGCTGCGCCCCCAGCGGCCCGGCGACGTTGACCTGCGCGTCACCGCTCGCCGCGGTGGTCGGTGCGGCCGGCTCGCCGTCGGTGTCGGTGTCGGCGTCGGTGTCGAGGGTGAGGTCGGTGTCGGGGTCCGCGGTGAGCGCCACGACCGTGCAGTCACCGGTCACGCCCAGGCCCGCGGCCGGGTCGGGACCGTCCGGCACCACGACGGGCAGCACGCCCGTGCCCTGCTTGCCGGTCGACTCCGCGATCAGCTGCTCGGCCCAGTCGGCCAGGCCCACGATGCCGGAGCCTGCGTCGGTGAAGAGCAGCTTGTCGCGCAGGGGGACGGTGCCCCCGATCGCGGCGGCGAGGCGCAGGCCGGGGTTGCCCAGGTCGTCGTCGGCGAGGAGGTCGACGACCTCCTCGGCCTCGTCGAGGAGGGCCTCGACGTCGGCCCCGGCCAGCCCCGACGGCACGAGCCCGAAGGCGGTGAGCGCGGAGTAGCGACCGCCGACGTCCGGGTCGGCGTTGACGACCCGGTAGCCGTCGGCGCGGCTCTGCGCGTCGAGGGGGCTGCCCGGGTCGGTGACGACGACGATCCGCTCGGTCGGGTCGATGCCGGCGTCGGTGAACGCCTGCACGAAGGCCCGGCGCTGGGAGTCGGTCTCCAGGGTGGACCCGGACTTGGAGGAGACCACGACCGCGGTGACCTCCAGGTCCTCCTCGAGCGCCGTGCGCACCATGTCGGGGTCGGAGCTGTCGAGGACGACGAGCGGCACCCCGGCGGTCGCGCAGATGACCTCCGGCGCGAGGCTGGACCCGCCCATGCCGCAGAGCACGACGCGGCGCACGCCGCGCTCGCGCAGCTGCTCGCGCAGCGCCGCGACCTCGCCCACGAGGGGCCGCGAGGAGCGGGGCAGACCTACCCAGGCCAGCCGCCTCGACGCCTCGTCCTCCGCCTCCGGGCCCCACAGGGTGGCGTCCCGGTCGAAGAGGCGGGAGGCGACGCGCTCCTCGACGAGCGCCGGGAGGTGCCGCTCCACGGCCTCGGCCGCGGCCCCCAGGGCCTCGACGGTGAGGGTGCTCACGCCTGCCCCTGGTGCTTGGACAGCTCCTCCGAGACGGTGTCGAGCAGCTCCTGCCAGGACTTCTCGAACTTCTCCACGCCCTCGGTCTCCAGCAGCTCGACGACCTCGGTGTAGGAGATGCCGACCCGGGCGAGGTCGTCGAGGACCTGCTGGGACTCGGGGTAGGCGCCCGTCACCGTGTCACCGGTGAGCTCCGCGTGGTCGACGGTCGCGTCGAGCGTCCCGGCCGGCATCGTGTTGACCGTGTGGGGCGCGACGAGGCCGGTGACGTAGAGGGTGTCCGGGTAGTCGGGGTTCTTGACGCCGGTGGAGGCCCACAGCGGCCGCTGCAGCGTGGCCCCGTCGTCGGCGAGGTTCTGCCAGCGGGGGGTGGAGAAGACCTCCTGGAAGGCCTGGTAGGCGAGGCGCGCGTTGGCCAGCCCGGCCCGGCCCCGCAGGGCGAGGGCCTCGTCGGTGCCGATCTCCTCCAGGCGCTTGTCGATCTCGCCGTCGACGCGGGAGACGAAGAAGGAGGCGACCGAGGAGATCCTCGACAGGTCCTTGCCGTGCTCGCGGGCCTGCTCCAGACCGGTGAGGTAGGCGTTCATCACGCCGCGGTAGCGGTCCAGGCTGAAGATGAGCGTGACGTTGACGCTGATCCCCTCGGCCAGGGTCTGGCTGATGGCCGGCAGCCCCTCGACCGTCGCGGGGATCTTGATGAGCAGGTTGGGCCGGTCGATCTCCGACCACAGCCGCTTGGCCAGGTCGACCGTGCCCGCGGTGTCCTTGGCCAGGTCGGGGTCCACCTCGATGGAGACCCGGCCGTCGAGGCCGCCGGTGCGCTCGAAGACAGGCAGGAAGACGTCGCAGGCGTCCCGGACGTCCTGCGTCGTCAGCGCGAAGACCGCCTCGGCGACGGTGCCCGCCGACAGGGTCTCGATCTGCGGGGTGTAGGCCTCGCCCTCGGACAGCGCGGTCGCGAAGATCGTCGGGTTCGTCGTCACGCCCAGCACGCCGCGGTCGATGTAGGCGGCGAGGTCGCCGTCCTGGATCATGGGCCGGTTGAGGTCGTCCAGCCAGACGGAGACGCCGGCGTCCGCCAGCTCGTGGAGCGCGGTGCGCGTCCGCCCGCGGTCGGCGGTGGCGCCCTCGTCGGGCGACGGGGTGGGCTTGCCCTCGGTCTGCTCGGTCATGGTGCCGTCCTTCACTTCTGGGTCTCGTCGGTGGACCGGGTGCCGCCCTCGCCGGCGTCACCCAGGGTGCTCTCTTCGCCGGTCGGGCCGGAGGCCGCGGCGCCGGGCGCCGCGTCCTTCCCGCCGGCCACGTCGCCCAGCGACGCCCGCGCGGCCTCGACGACCGCCTCCGCGGTGATGCCGAACTCGCGGTAGAGGGTCTCGTAGTCGGCGGAGGCGCCGAAGTGGTCGATGCTGACGCTGCGGCCGGCGTCGCCGACCAGCTCGCGCCAGCCCATCGAGATCCCGGCCTCGACGGAGACGCGGGCGCGCACCGCCGGCGGCAGGACCTCGTCGCGGTAGGACGCCTCCTGGGCGTCGAACCACTCCCGGCAGGGGAGGGAGACGACGCGGGTCGGCACGCCGTCGGCCTGCAGCGTCTCGCGCGCCTCCAGGGCCAGCTGGACCTCCGAGCCGGTGCCGATGAGCACGACCTGCGGGTCGCCGCCCTCGGCCTCGGCCAGGACGTACCCGCCGCGGGACACGCCCTCGGCGGAGCCCAGCACCGAGCGGTCGAGCGTCGGGACGTTCTGCCGGGTCAGGGCGAGCGCGGCGGGGTGGTCGACCGAACTGAGCACCGTGCGCCACGCGACGGCGGTCTCGTTGGCGTCCGCGGGGCGGACGACGTCGAGCCCGGGGATGGCGCGCAGGGCGGCGAGGTGCTCGACCGGCTGGTGGGTCGGGCCGTCCTCGCCCAGGCCGATGCTGTCGTGCGTCCACACGTAGACGACGGGCAGCTGCTGGATGGAGGCGAGGCGCACGGCCGGGCGCATGTAGTCGGAGAAGACGAGGAAGGTGCCGCCGTAGGGGCGGGTCAGGCCCTCCAGGGCGATGCCGTTGAGGATCATGCCCATGGCGTGCTCGCGGATGCCGAAGTGCAGCGTGCGCCCGTAGGGGCCGCCCGGGAACATCTCGGTGGCCTTGCCCTCGGGCACGAAGGAGGGCACGCCCTTCATCGTCGTGTTGTTGGAGCCGGCGAGGTCGGCCGAGCCGCCCCAGAGCTCGGGCATGACGTCGGCGAGCGCGGAGAGCACCTCGCCGCTGGCCTTGCGGGTCGCCATCCCCTTGGGGTCGGCGTCGAAGGTGGGCAGCGCCGCCTCGAGACCCTCCGGCAGCTCCTTGGCCTGGAGGCGGTCCAGCAGCGCGGCCCGCTCGGGGTGGGCGGCGCGCCAGGCGTCGAACGTCTCCTGCCAGGCCCGCCGGGCCTCCTGCCCGCGCCCCACGACCGCACGGGTGTGCTCGAGCACCTCCTGCTCGACCGGGAAGGGGGCGGCGTCGAAGCCGAGGAGCCTCTTGGTCGCCGCGACCTCCTCCTCGCCGAGCGCCGAGCCGTGGGAGGCGCCGGTGCCCTGGGACTCCGGGGCGGGCCAGGCGATGATCGTGCGGAGGATGACGAGCGTCGGGCGGTCGGTGCGGCGGCGGGAGGCCTCGAGCGCGGCGTGCAGGGCGTCGACGTCCTCGGTGTAGGTCCCGTCGGCGCCGCGCCAGTCGACGGTCTCGACGTGCCAGCCGTAGGCCTCGTAGCGCCGGCCGACGTCCTCGCTGAAGGAGATGTCGGTGTCGTCCTCGAT
>JASKZT010000017.1 GCA_030145965.1 Ornithinimicrobium sp. | reverse complement strand
TCGCGGGCGGCCGGGTGACCGGCCAGCTCCTGCGCCCCGGCGCCCTCCCCGAGCAGGGCGACCGCGTCGAAGAGCACCGAGGGGCCGCCGTCGATCTTGTGGTCGACCGGCCGCCGCTCGCCGCCGGCGAAGGTGACGCCGCCGACCTTGAGGCCGACGGTCTCGACGACAGCCCCGCCCGCCTCGAAGGCCGCCGCCAGCGCGTCCAGGGCCGCCCCGTCGGTGCCGTCGGTGACGAGGATGCCGAGCTTGCGACCGGCGAAGCTCTCCGGCGCGCGCGCCGTCATGCTCAGCGCCGGGGACGCCGGCAGGTCGTGGTCGGGGGCGACGTGCGGGGTGGTGGCCTCGGGCAGCTCGATCCCCAGCCCGTCGGCGACGCCGGCCGCGAGGCCCTCGTCCACGTTGCGCAGGTTGGCGACGATGCGTTCGCGGATGACGGGGATCTCGCACTTGGACAGCTCGAAGACGAAGGCCATGCGGATGTGGTCCTGCTCCGGCGCGCTCTGGCTGCGCCAGAACTGCCCGGCCTGCGAGTAGTGGTCGGCGAAGGACTCCGCGCGCACCCGGCGGGTGTCCCCGCTCTCGGGACGCTCGACGGTCCGGAAGCCCGCCTGCCGGTCCGCACGGGGGCCGGCCGCGGCGCCGGTGAAGGAGTTGGGCTCGTAGTTGACCCGCCCGGCCTGCCGTCCCGTCTGCATGTGGCCGTCGCGCTGGAAGTGCGCGACGGGGCAGCGCGGGGCGTTGATCGGCAGCTGGCTGAAGTTGGTCGAGCCCAGCCGCTTGAGCTGGGTGTCCAGGTAGGAGAAGTTGCGCCCCTGCAGCAGGGGGTCGTTGGTGAAGTCGATGCCGGGCACGACGTTCTGGGACATGAACGCCACCTGCTCGGTCTCGCTGAACACGTTGTCGACCACCCGGTCCAGCCGCATGGTGCCGACGACCCGCAGCGGCACCTGCTCCTCGGGGATGATCTTGGTCGCGTCGAGCACGTCGAACTCGAAGGAGTCGGCGAAGTCGTCGTCGAAGGTCTGGACGCACAGGTCCCACTCGGGGAAGTCCCCGGCGTTGATGGCCGTCCACAGGTCGCGGCGGTGGAAGTCGGGGTCGGCGCCGTTGATCTTGACCGCCTCGTTCCACACCACGGACTGCAGGCCCTGGCGGGGCACCCAGTGGAACTTGACGAACGTGCTGCGCCCCTCGGCGTCCACGAACCGGAAGGTGTGCACGCCGAAGCCCTGCATGAACCGGAAGGACCGCGGGATCGCGCGGTCCGACATCTGCCACAGCAGCATGTGCGTCGACTCGGGCATGAGGCCCACGAAGTCCCAGAAGGTGTCGTGCGCCGACTGCGCCTGCGGCCAGCCGCGGTCCTGCTCCTCCTTGACCGCGTGCACGAGGTCGGGGAACTTCATCGCGTCCTGGACGAAGAAGACCGGGATGTTGTTGCCGACCAGGTCCCAGTTGCCCTCGTCGGTGTAGAACTTCGTCGCGAAGCCTCGGACGTCGCGCGCCAGGTCGAAGGAGCCGAGGTTGCCCGCCACCGTGGAGAAGCGCACGAAGACCGGCGTCTCCTTGCCCGCCTCGGCGAAGAGCGACGCGCGGGTGAGGGCGGAGAGGTCCTCCGCGGCGGTGAAGGTGCCGTGGGCGCCGTACCCGCGGGCGTGCACGACGCGCTCGGGGATGCGCTCGTGGTCGAAGTGGAACATCTTGTCACGGAAGACGTGGTCCTCCAGCAGCGTCGGCCCGCGGTCGCCGACGCGCAGCGAGTTCTGGTCGTCCGAGAGCACCTGCCCCTGCGAGGTCGTCATGGGCGGGATCCCGTCGCCGGGCAGCTGGTGCAGCTCACCGCCCTGGCCGGGCTCGGTCGCGTCGGTGTAGAGGGGGTTGTCGGCCGCCGCCCCCGCGTTGGTCGGGGTGGGCGGCTGCGGCGGTGCCGGGTCCTGGGGGTAGGCGGGCAGCTGCGGGCCTCCGTCCTCGACGGCGGGCTCGGGGCGTGCGGTGCGGTCGGACGGGGGCATGGCGGCGCCTCTCCTGCAGGGGTCGGGACTCCTCGACGGTAGGCAGCCCCGCCGGGCCCCGCGCGCTGGAGCGTCCCACCCCCAGGGAGGAGGTGGTCCCGGGGTCAGCCCGCGGTATGACGCGGCACGCGCAGGTGCCGACCCCGGGTGGATCCGGCCCGCGGGTCGCCGGGGCGACGGTGGGGACATGGACATCACCCAGCTGCTCCTCGACCTCGCCGTCCTCGGCGGCACCGCGCTCTTCGCCCTCCTCGCGGTCGTGCCGCTCTGGCTCGACCGGGAGGCGCGGGGGTCTCAGCGCTTGGCGACCCAGCGCCAGCCGCGCGGCGGCTTCCCCGTGTCGGGGCCCATCTCGCGCACCGCGACGTCGCCCATGAGCGTGTAGCCGCGGACGACGACCCGGGCGCCGGTGCGCGCGGCGGTCTCCTCGCGGGGGTCGGTCTCGGTCTTGACGTCGCCCAGCAGCGCACCTCCCGAGACCACGACGTCGGTGCCGGGCGGCACGACGATCTTGACGTCGCCCATGAGCGACCAGGTCTCGACCTCGAGCGTCTCCCCCGGCACGATGACCTCCCGCAGGTCCAGCTTGAGGTCGCCCATGACCTGCACCGCGGCGGTGCGGCGCGCGGCCGTCCACCGGCCGGTGCGCACGACGTCGCCGAGGAAGGCGACGAGCGTGTCCGACCTCTCCTGCCGAGCCGGCGGCGGCGCCCCCTGGTAGGGCGGCAGCACCTGCCCGGACACCGGCACGACCTCGGGCATCCCCTGACCCGGTGCCTGGTCGCCCGGCAGCGGCAGCGGCGGCGGCGCCACCTGGTCGAAGGGTCCCTCCGGTCCCTGCCGCCGCTCGGCCCGCCCCTGCTGGTCCCCTGGCTGCGTCGTCATGGCCCCACGCTATCGGGGTGGGCGCGCAGGTGTCCGTGGCCCCGCCTACCCTGGCGCCCATGGAGTTTCGATACCTCGGCAACAGCGGTCTGAAGATCAGCGAGATCACCTACGGCAACTGGCTGACCCACGGGTCCCAGGTGGAGAACGAGGTGG
>JASKZT010000415.1 GCA_030145965.1 Ornithinimicrobium sp. | reverse complement strand
GCAGGTACAAATCCTGCCCCCGCTACCACCCGACAGGCCCGGAGATCCTCGATCTCCGGGCCTGTTCGCGTTCCCGCCGGACCACGCCGCCGGGGCACGCCGCGGGCCGGCGGCCGTGCCTCGTCACCCCGGACCGGCACGTACAGTGGGACGTCTATGCCGCTGGACTTCCCCGTCGCCACCACCACCCTGCCCAACGGTCTGCGCGTCGTCGTCAGCGAGGACCACTCCGTGCCCAGCGTCTCGGTCAACCTCTGGGTCGAGGTCGGGTCCCGCGACGAGGAGCCCGGCCGGACCGGGCTGGCCCATCTCTTCGAGCACCTCATGTTCGAGGGGTCCGAGCTGGTCGAGGAGGGCGAGCACATGGCCCGCCTCATGGCCCAGGGCGGCCGGGTCAACGCCACCACGTCCTTCGACCGCACCACCTACGTCGAGTCGGTCCCCACCGGCGCGCTCGAGCTGGCGCTGTGGCTGGAGGCGGACCGGCACGGGCACCTCCTCCCGGCCGTGAGCCAGGCCAACCTGGACAACCAGCGCGACGTCGTCGTCGAGGAGAAGCGCCAGCGCTACGACACCGTGCCCTACGGCCAGGCGCTGGCCCACGCCTGCCGGCTCGTCTTCCCCGAGGGCCACCCCTACCGCCACACCACGATCGGGGAGATGGCCGACCTGCGGGCGGCCACCCTGGAGGACGTCCACGCCTTCTTCGCCGCGCACTACGGCCCGCGGACCACCGTGCTCACCCTCGTGGGGGACGTCGCTCCTCAGCAGGGCTTCGCCCTGGCCGAGCGCTACCTGGGGCACCTCGTCGACGGCACGACGCCCCGCACGCCCCGCCGGTCCCCGCTGGGCCCCCTGACGGCGCCCACGGCGCTCGACCTCGTCGAGGACGTGCCCAGCGAGCGTCTCTACCTCGCCTTCCGCCTGCCGGCCGTGACCGACCCCGAGTTCCTGCCCTGCGCCATGGCGCTGGACGCGTTGGCCTCGCTCTCCGTCTCCCGCCTCCACCTGCGGCTCCTGCGCCACGACGAGACCGCCAGCGGCGTGCACGCCTCGGCCCTCGGCCTGGCGGACGGCACCTCCCTGGGGCTGCTCGTCCTCGACGTGGCCGACGACGTCGACCCGGCCGTCGTCGAGTCGGCGGTGCACGAGGAGCTGGAGGCGCTGGCGCGCACCGGCCCGTCGGCCGCCGAGCTCGAGGCGTCGAGGGCCGACACCGAGCGGTCCTGGCTGGAGGCCCTGGCCAGCTTCGACGACCGGGCCGAGCTGCTGAGCCGGGCCACGGCCGTCTTCGGCGACCCCACCATGGTCAACCGCTACCTGGACGACGTGCTCGACGTCACCGCCGAGCGGGTGCGCGCCGCGGCCGCCCGGTGGCTCAGCCCGCGGGCGGCGGCCACGCTGCGCTACCGCCGCCCGGCCGACGCCGCCGGCGCCGAGGCCGACCTGGCGGGGGACGTGGCGGCGGTCGCCGTCCACGAGCCGGCGGGAGGTGCCCGGTGAGCGCGCGCGTCCTGCAGCGTCCGGAGGTGGGGCCCCCGGTCCCGTGGGCCTTCCCGGTGCCCGAGGGGACGACGCTGCCCAACGGGCTGC
The DNA here is from genome assembly GCA_030145965.1 of Ornithinimicrobium sp. Lineage (GTDB taxonomy): Bacteria > Actinomycetota > Actinomycetes > Actinomycetales > Dermatophilaceae > Ornithinicoccus. Next base: position 1,523 of record JASKZT010000415.1, on the reverse strand, counting down.
GCCTGCTCGTCGTGGACCTGCCCGGCCAGCACGTGCTCTCGCTGCGGGTCAACCTGCGGCTGCCCGTGTCGCACGAGGAGCCGGGCACCGAGGGCTCGACGCTCCTCATGGCCCGGGCGCTGGACGAGGGCACCTCCCGGCGCAGCGCCGAGGAGCTGGCCGAGGACGCCGAGCGCCACGGCGTCGCCTGGGGAGCCGGCGCGGGCGAACGCGGCGTGCACCTGGGCCTGGAGGTCACCGCGCGGCACCTGCGCACCGCGCTGGAGCTCATGACCGAGTGCCTGGCCGAGGCGACCTTCCCCCGGGCCGAGGTGGCGCGCCTGGTGCGCCACCGCCTCGTCGACATCGCCCACGACGAGGCCGACCCCGGCGGGCGGGCCGCGCTGGAGTTCGCGCGGACCTACTACGACGGTTCCGACCGGCCCCACCTGCCCCTCGGCGGCACGAGCGCCACCGTCGGCGCCCTCACCCCCGAGCACCTGCGGGCCCGGCACGCCGGGCTGGGCCCCCACGACGGCACGGTCGTCCTCGCCGGGGACCTGTCCGGGGCGCCCGACGCGGTCGCCCTGCTCGCCGCCACCCTCGGCTCCTGGACCGGCTCGGAGGAGCCCGTGGCGGGTCCCGGCCGCGCCCGTCGGGACGCCGACGCCGGGCGGGTCGTCCTCGTGCCCCGGCCCGGCCTGGCCCAGACCGAGGTCTACCTCGGCCGCCCCGGTCCGGACCGTCGCACCCCCCACGGGTGGGGCACCTACCAGGCGCTCGGCATGCTCCTCGGCGGCTCGCCGCACGCCCGGATCGACCGCGTCCTGCGTGAGGAGCGCGGCTGGACCTACGGGATGCGCGCGGGCTTCCGGCCCCGGGCGACCGGTGGGCTGGCCGTGGTCGGCGGCTCCGTGCGTGCCGACGCCACGGTCGAGGCCCTGGGCGCCCTGCGCGAGATCCTCGACGCCCCGGGTGCCGACCTGGAGGAGCGGGAGGTGCGCGAGGCCGCCGACTTCCTCGCGATGACCGCCCCCGGTCGTTACGGCACCGCCGACGCGGTGGCCGACGAGATCGTCGCGCTCGCCGGCGACGGCCTGGAGCCGGACACCGTGACCACGACGCTGGAGCACCTGCGCGGCCTCACGGTCGCGCAGGTCGCCCGCGCCTGGGACGAGGTGCTCGCGGGTCCGCCCTGGACCCTCGTGCTGGTCGGCGACCCCGACCACGCCCGCGGCGTGGAGGACGTCGGCCTCGGGCCGGTCACGGTCGTCGGCTGAGCGGCCTCAGCCCAGCGCACCCTCGACCGGGGCCAGGGCCCCCACGACGGCGTCGTGCAGCACCCCGTTCGTGACCACGACCGGCGTGGGCGTGCGGGCCCCGGTCCCCACGACGTCGGCCCCCCACGGGTCGCTCATCCGGCCGCCGGCCTCGCGCACGAGCGCGCTGAGGGTCGAGAGCTGGTAGGTGTCCATCGTCGCGGCCAGCGACACGTCGGTCGCGCCCTCGGCCGTCAGGGCGTGGCTCCAGAAGTCGCCGTAGGC
>JASKZT010000387.1 GCA_030145965.1 Ornithinimicrobium sp. | reverse complement strand
GGAGCTGGACATGGACGAGGTCCGCGCCAAGCTCGAGGCCCGCTCCGCCGACGCCTGAGCCCCCGGCGCCGCCGGGATTCAGCGCAGCCGCCGCCCCTCGGCGACGACCCGCCCGCGGTGCGGCACCGCGGTCCCCCGGACGGACCGGTCGCCGGCCGCGCTCGCGCCCTCCCGTAGGCTGCGCGGCCATGCGCCCGCCCGTGACCCCGCCCGCCGGCCCGTCCTCCCGCCCGCGCCGATGAGCGGGCTGCTCGTCGCCGGCACGACCTCCGACGCCGGCAAGACGGTGGTCACCACCGGCCTGTGCCGGGCCCTGTCCAGGCGCGGCGTGGACGTCGCCCCCTACAAGGCGCAGAACATGTCCAACAACTCCATGGTGTGCACCGGCCCCGACGGCACCGCCGCCGAGATCGGGCGGGCGCAGTGGGTCCAGGCGCTCGCGGCGCGGGTGGAGCCGGAGCCGGCGATGAACCCCGTGCTGCTCAAGCCGGGCTCGGACCGGCGCAGCCACGTCGTGCTCATGGGCCGGCCCGGCGGCGTGCTGACCTCTCGTGACTTCCCCGGCGGGCGGGGCGAGCTCGCCCGGGTCGCCCACGCCGCCTTCGACGACCTGGCGGCGCGGCACGACGTCGTCGTGGCCGAGGGGGCCGGCAGCCCCGCGGAGGTCAACCTGCGCCCCAGCGACTACGTCAACATGGGCCTGGCCCGCCACGCCGACCTGCCCGTCGTCGTGGTCGGCGACATCGACCGGGGCGGGGTCTTCGCCGCGATGGTCGGCACCCTGGCCGTCCTCGAGCCGGCCGACCAGGCGCTGGTCGCCGGCTACGTCGTCAACAAGTTCCGCGGCGACCTGGGCCTGCTGCGCCCCGGGCTGGACCAGCTGGAGGCGATGACCGGCCGGCCGGTGCACGGTGTCCTGCCCTGGCACCCGGACCTGTGGCTCGACTCCGAGGACGCGCTCGACCTCGACGGCCGGCGCAGCCGCGGGGCGGGCCGGCGGGTCGCGGTCGTGCGCCTGCCCCGCGTGAGCAACTTCACCGACGTCGACGCCCTCGGCCTGGAGCCGGGACTCGACGTCGTCTTCGCCTCCTCCCCCCGCGACCTGGCCGACGCCGACCTCGTCGTCCTGCCCGGGACGCGGGCCACGCTCGCCGACCTGGCCTGGCTGCGCTCCCGCGGCCTCGACGGGGCGCTCCTCGACCACGCCCGCCGGGGGCGGCCGGTGCTGGGCGTCTGCGGCGGCTACCAGATGCTCGGCACGAGGATCGAGGACCCGTGGGGGGTCGAGGGCCCGGCGGGGTCCGGCGTCGACGGGCTCGGGCTGCTGCCGGTCACGACCACCTTCGCCCCCGAGAAGGTGCTGCGGCTGCCCTCGGGCGAGGCGCTCGGCGAGCCGGTCGCCGGCTACGAGATCCACCACGGGCGGGTCACGCGCCAGGAGGGCACCGAGGAGTTCGTCGGGGGCGCCCGCGTCGGCCAGGTCTTCGGCACCATGTGGCACGGCAGCCTGGAGAGCGACGGGTTCCGCGCGGCCTTCCTCGCGCAGACCGTCGGCCTGCCGCCCTCCGGCGCGAGCTTCCCCGCGGCCCGGGAGCGGCGGATGGAGCTGCTCGCCGACCTCGTCGAGGAGCACCTCGACGTCGGGGCCCTCCTCGACCTCGCCCGGGGCGGGGCGCCCGCGGGGCTGCCCCTGCTCGCGCTGGGCGCCCGGTGAGGGTCCTCCTGCTCGGCGGCACCGCCGAGGCGCGCGACCTGGCGCAGGCGCTCGTCGACGAGGGCGTGGACGTGCTGTCCTCCCTCGCCGGCCGGGTGGCACGCCCGCGGCTGCCCGTGGGCCCGGTGCGGATCGGCGGCTTCGGCGGCGTCGAGGGCCTCGTCGCCGCGCTGGCCGACCTCGGCACCGACGTCGTGGTCGACGCCACCCACCCCTTCGCCCAGGGCATGAGCGCCAACGCGGCCGCGGCGTGCGCCGCCACCGGCGTGCCCCTGCTGAGGCTGGAGCGGCCGGGCTGGGAGCCCGACCCCGCGTGGCACCGGGCGGACGACCACGACGCCGCGGCCCGGCTGGCGGCCCACCTGGGGCGGCGCCCCTTCCTCACCGTCGGCCGGCAGGAGCTGGCCCGCTTCGTCCCGCTCCTGGCCGGGCTCGAGGTCCTGGCGCGGGTCGTGGACCCCCCGCAGGACCCGGTCCCGGACGCGTGGACGATCGTGACCAGCCGCGGCCCCTACACCCTGGAGGGCGACCGGGCCCTCATGGAGGAGCACGGCACGGACGTGCTCGTGACCAAGGACTCCGGCGGCAGCCACACCTGGCCCAAGATGGCCGCCGCCGCGGCGCTGGGCGTGCCCGTCGTCGTCGTGCGCCGGCCCGCCCCCGAGGCGGGCACCCAGGCCGTCGGCACCGTGGACGACGCCCTCGCCTGGGTGCGTGCCCGGTCAGGACGGCCGGGCGCGTCGCCTCACTCCTCCAGGTCGCCCTCCACCTCGAGGTAGGCCAGCTGCATCGCGGCCACGACCTCGGGGTCGGGCTGCTCCCACAGGCCCCGGTCGGCGGCCTCGACGAGGCGCTCGACGATGGAGCGCAGCGCCCAGGGGTTGGCGTGGCGGAGGAAGGCCTGGGTCTCCTCGTCCAGGACGTACTCCCGCGCGAGCCGGTCGAACATCCAGTCGGGCACGACACCGGCGGTGGCCGCGAAGCCGAAGACGTAGTCGGTCGTCGCCGCGAGCTCGAAGGCGCCCTTGTAGCCGTGGCGCCGCATCGCCGCGACCCACCGCGGGTTGACGACCCGGGAGCGGAAGACGCGCGCCGTCTCCTCCGACAGGGTGCGGGTGCGCACCGCGTCGGGGGTCGTGGAGTCGCCCACGTAGGCCCGCGGCTCGGTGCCGGTCAGCGCCCGGACCGTGGCCACCATGCCGCCGTGGTACTGGTAGTAGTCGTCGGAGTCGAGGATGTCGGACTCGCGGTTGTCGACGTTCTTGGCGGCGACCTGGATCCGGCGGTAGGTGCGCTCCATGTCCTCCCGCGCCGGGGCACCGTCCAGGTCCCGGCCGTAGGCGAAGCCGCCCCAGGCCGTGTAGACCTCGGCCAGGTCCGCGTCGTCGCGCCAGCCGCCGGACTCCACCACCTGCAGCACGCCGGCGCCGTAGCTGCCCGGCCTGGAGCCGAAGATGCGGGTCCGCGCCCGCCGCTCGTCGCCGTGCTCGGCCAGGTCGGCCCGGGCGTGGGCGCGCACGTAGTTGTCCTCGTCCGCCTCCTCCAGTCCCGCGACGAGGGCCACGGCGTCGTCGAGCATGGCGACGACGTGGGGGAAGGCGTCGCGGAAGAAGCCGCTGATGCGCACCGTCACGTCGACGCGGGGGCGGCCCAGCTCGGCCAGCGGCACCGGCTCCAGCCCGGTGACGCGCCGCGACTGCTCGTCCCACACCGGCCGCACGCCGAGCAGGGCGAGGACTTCCCCGATGTCGTCCCCCGAGGTGCGCATCGCGCTGGTGCCCCACGCGGACAGGCCGACCGAGCGGGGCAGCTCGCCGGTCTCCTCCCGGTAGCGACGCAGCAGGGAGTCGGCCATCGCCACTCCGGTGTCGTAGGCGAGCCGGCTCGGGATGGCCTTGGGGTCCACGGAGTAGAAGTTGCGCCCGGTCGGCAGCACGTTGACCAGGCCGCGCAGCGGCGAGCCGGACGGGCCCGCCGGGACGTAGCCGCCGTCGAGGGCGTGCAGGACCATCGGCACCTCCCCGGTCGTGGCCGCGAGCCGGGGCACGACCTCGGTGCAGCCGAAGCGCAGCGACGCCTCGACACCGGGCGGGGCGACGTCCGGGAGGTCGGCGGTCGCCAGGACGTCGGCGACCACGCCGGGCACGCGCGCCGCGTCCCACCCGGTGGCGGCGACGGCCTCGACGAGCGCGCGGGCGACCTGCTCCACCCGGTCGGTGCGGGCCACCGACTCGGCCCCCTCTCCGCCGCTCAGCCCGAGGGCCGCGCGCAGGCCGGGGACGCCGTC
>JASKZT010000358.1 GCA_030145965.1 Ornithinimicrobium sp. | reverse complement strand
CGAGGACGGAGTTCTTGGTCAGGGCGTTGAAGAGGGTCGACTTGCCGACGTTGGGCAGGCCGACGATTCCGATGGAGAGTGCCACGGGGTCAGGAGTCTACCGGGAGGCGGGAGCGGGTCTGTCGGTGGCGCGTGGGAGGGTCGGCCCATGGTGATCCAGTGGTGGGCCCTGGTCCTGGTCGTCGTCGCGGCGCTGCTCGTGGGCGCCCTCCTCGGCGCGGTCCTCGGGCGTGCGGGCGCGACGGTGCGCACGGCACGGGCCGAGGCCGAGCGCGACGGCCTCGCCGTGCGGCTGGAGGCGGCGGAGGCGGAGCACCGCGACGACCGCGAGCTCGCCGCGGAGCTCGGACCCCTGCGCCAGGCGCTCGGGCGGGTCGAGGACCACGTCCGGGCGCTCGAGCGGGACCGGGTCGAGCAGTTCGGGCAGGTGGGCGAGCACCTGGCCCAGGTCGCCGCCCAGACCCGCAGCCTCCAGCAGCACACCGCCACGCTCTCGGGCGCGCTCAACGCCTCCGGCATCCGGGGCGCGTGGGGCGAGGTCCAGCTGCGGCGCGTCCTGGAGCACGCGGGCATGCTGGAGCGCTGCGACTTCGACGAGCAGGTCGGCGGCACGAGCCGGCACGACGCGCGCGTGCGCCCCGACGTCGTCGTCCACCTCCCCGGCGGCAAGGTGCTCGTCGTCGACGCCAAGGCGCCGCTGACCGCCTTCCTCCGCGCGCAGGGCGAGGACCTGCCTCCCGGGGAGTCGGCCCGGCTGCTGCGCCGGCACGCCGACGCGCTCCGGGGGCACGTCGAGTCGCTGGCGTCCAAGGACTACTGGTCGGCCTTCACGACCTCCCCCGAGCTCGTCGTCTGCTTCGTCCCCAGCGATGCGGTGCTGGCCGCCGCGCTGCGGGCCGCGCCGGACCTCTACGACCACGCGCAGTCACGCCGTGTGGTCCTGACCTCCCCTGCGATCCTCCTGGCGGTGCTGCGCGCGACGGCGCTGGCCTGGCAGCAGGACAGCCTGGGCGCCAACGCCCGCGAGCTGCTGGGGCTCGGCACCGAGCTGCACCAGCGGCTGCACACGCTCGGCCGCCACGTCACGGGGATGGGCTCGGCCCTGCGCCGCTCGGTGGAGTCCTACAACCAGCTGGTGGGGACCCTCGAGTCCCGCGTGATGGTCACCTCGCGCCGGATGCACGAGCTGGGGCTCGTGGAGGAGCCCGCGCCTGCGCTCACGCCGCTGCAGGCCGTGCCCCGCCCGCTGACCAGCGCCGAGCTGCTCGCGGAGGAGCTGGACGCGCTGACGCCGGCCCGGGACGAGGTGGCCGACGAGGCGACGGCGCCCGGTCGCGGGGTGCGGCGCACCGGCACCTGAGCCAGCGCGCGGCCCCGTCCGGGCCGCGGCCGGCGTCCCCGCTCAGCGCAGGTGACCGTCGTCGCCGGCGGGGATGACGCTGGGGTCGTGGCGGACCTTCTCCGCCTTCTGCCCTGCCGCCTTGAGGTCGCGGCGCAGCTCGGTGGGCAGGGCGAAGAGGAGCGACTCCTGCGCGGCCGTCACCGCCTGCACGTCGCCGTAGCCACGCTCGGCCAGCCAGTCCAGCACGTCGCGCACGAGGATCTCGGGGACGCTGGCGCCGCTGGTCACGCCGACCGTGCTGACGCCCTCGAGCCAGGCCTCGTCGATCTCCGCGGCGTAGTCGACGAGGTGGCCGTCCTTGGACCCGTACTCCACGGCGACCTCGACGAGGCGCTTGGAGTTGGAGGAGTTCTGCGAGCCGACGACGATCATGAGGTCGCAGTCGGCCGCCATCTGCTTGACCGCGACCTGGCGGTTCTGCGTGGCGTAGCAGATGTCGTCGCTCGGCGGGTCCTGGAGGAGGGGGAACTTCTCGCGCAGCCGGCGCACGGTCTCCATGGTCTCGTCGACGGAGAGGGTGGTCTGGGAGAGCCAGACGACGCGGTCGGGGTCGCGGACCTCGACGTTCTCGACGTCGTCGGGGCTCTCGACGAGCGTGATGTGGTCCGGGGCCTCCCCCGCGGTGCCCTCGACCTCTTCGTGGCCCTCGTGCCCGACGAGGAGGATGTCGTAGTCCTCCGAGGCGAAGCGGACCGCCTCGCGGTGCACCTTGGTGACCAGCGGGCAGGTGGCGTCGATGGTCTGCAGGCTGCGCCGGCTCGCCTCGGCGTGCACGGCCGGGCTGACGCCGTGGGCGGAGAAGATGACGCGGGCACCCTCGGGCACCTCGTGGGTCTCGTCGACGAAGATCGCGCCGCGCCGCTCCAGCGTCCGCACGACGTCCTTGTTGTGGACGATCTCCTTGCGGACGTAGACCGGGGCGCCGTAGAGCTCCAGCGCCTTCTCGACCGTGACGACGGCCCGGTCGACGCCGGCGCAGTAGCCGCGGGGGGCCGCGAGGAGGACGCGCCTGTCGCCGGGAGCGGCCGGCGCGGGGGCGTTGACGTCGGTCGGCTGGGTGGCAGGAGTCGTGGTGGTCACGCCTCCATCGTAGGCAACGGCCCTGGGTCCGCCCTGGGCAGCGTCGCCTCGCGCAGCACCGCGGCCAGCGGCTCGGGGTGGGTGAGCGGCAGCAGGTGGGTGGCGCGGGGCAGCGTGACGACCTGCGCGTCGCCCGCCGCGGCGGCGTAGCGACGCACGTGCAGGCGCATCTGGTCGAGCTGGCCGTTGACGAGGGTCACCGGGCAGTCGACGTCGCGCAGGAGGTCGGGCCCGCACTCCTCCATGACGACCTGCCACGCCGCCGGCAGCGCGGCATACGACTCACCGCCGGGCAGCGCCTCGGCGACCTCCCGCGGCGCGCCCAGCCAGCGGACCATCCGGTTGGTGGTCCGCGCCATCCGGTGCGGGTCCGAGCGGCCGACGAGCCGGGCGAAGCCGCGGTAGACGCCGGTCAGCGGCCCGGAGGGGTCGGCCGTCGCGCCGACGAGGACGAGCCGCTCCAGCCGCCCGGGGTGGCGTGCCGCCCACACGGTGGCCAGGTAGCCGCCGAGGCTGTGGCCCGCGAGCACGACCCCCCGGCCGGCGGGCGCGCTCCCGACCGCGTCCCCGATCGCGGCGAGGGCCGCCTCGAGGGTGAAGTCCTCACCCGCCCGCGAGCCGTGCCCCGGCAGGTCCGGCGTGACGACCTCCACACCCGGCAGCAGGGGCCGGTAGGGGTCCCACTGGCGGCCCTCCATCCTCGTCCCGTGGACGAGCACGAGGCGCGGGGCGTCGCTGCGGTCGGTCACCTCCCTAGGCTAGGCCCGTGACCGCCACGCCCTCCCTCCCGCCGACCGCACGGGACACGACCGCCGCCTCCCCGTGGCCCGTGCGCACGCTGTCGATGAAGATCGGCGACTACGTCGACAAGATGTCCCCGCTGTGGGTCGAGGGTCAGATCGTCCAGCTCAACCGCCGGCCGGGCATGTCGACCGCCTTCCTCACGCTGCGCGACACCGACGTCGACATGTCGCTGTCCGTCGCGATCCCGGTCGGGGCGCTGGACGCCATGCCCTCGCCGCCGCAGCAGGGGGCGCGGGTCGTCGTGCACGCCAAGCCGACCTTCTGGACCAAGCGGGGCACGCTGCAGCTCGAGGCGCGTCAGATGCGCCACGTCGGCGTGGGCGAGCTCCTCGCCCGGCTCGAGCACCTCAAGCAGCTGCTGCGCTCCGAGGGCCTCTTCGACCCCGCGCGCAAGCGCCCGCTGCCCTTCCTGCCGCGCACGATCGGCCTCGTGGTCGGTCGGGGCACGGCCGCCGAGCGCGACGTCGTCGCCGGCGTCCGTCGCCGCTGGCCCGCCGCCCGCTTCGAGGTGCGCCAGGTGGCGGTGCAGGGCGCAGACACGGTGGCCGGGGTGACCGGGGCCCTGCGCGAGCTGGACGGCATGGAGGAGGTCGAGGTCATCGTCGTGGCCCGGGGCGGCGGCGCGTTCGAGGACCTCCTCCCCTTCAGCAACGAGGCGATGGTGCGGGCGGTCGCGGCGGCCCGCACGCCGGTCGTCTCGGCGATCGGCCACGAGACCGACACCCCCCTGCTCGACCACGTCGCGGACCTGCGGGCCTCCACCCCCACGCACGCGGCGGCCGCGGTCGTGCCCGACGTCGCCGACGAGCTGCGCGGCCTGGCCACGGTGCGCCGCCGGGCCCACCGCGCGCTCGAGCGTCGGGTGGCCACCGAGCGCGACCGCGTGCACGCGCTCATGAGCCGGCCGGTCATGGCCGACCGCCACGCGATCCTCGCCCGGCACCGCTCGGACGTCGAGGAGCTGCGGCGTCGCGCGCACCGCCGCGTGGTCGACCGGCTCACCCGCGAGCAGGACCGCACCGCCCACCTCCTCGGTCACCTGCGCGCGGTCTCCCCGCAGCACACGCTCGAGCGCGGCTACGCCGTGGTCCGGCACCGGGACGGCACGATCGTGCGCGACCGGGAGGAGGTCGAGCAGGAGGAGCTGCTGCGGGTGACCGTGGCCCGGGGCGACTTCGCCGTCCGGGCGGTCGCCGCGACCGGGGGCGGGTCGGGGGCCGGCCCGCGCCGTTAGGGTGGCCGCATGACCCAGACCCCCGACCTGACGCCCGTGTCGGAGCTCAGCTACGAGCAGGCACGCGACGAGCTCGTGGCGCTCGTCGCCCGCATCGAGTCCGGCAACGTCCCCCTCGAGGAGTCGATGGTGCTCTGGGAGCGCGGCGAGCAGCTCGCCGCGCACTGCCAGGCCAAGCTGGACGCGGCCCAGGAGACCCTGGACCGCACCACCGACCCGCAGCCGGGAACGACGCCCGCGGGTGACGAGGGCGAGGACGCCGACGAGGACGAGATCACCCCCTCCTGACGGGGGGGTCAGTCGCGGGCGGTGACCGTGCCCAGGAACGCCTCGAACTCGGCCTCGCCCGCCGTGCCGTGCACGACGACGGTGGACCCGCCCGTCTCCTGCGGCCCCAGCTCGTAGGCCGTCTGGGCGTTGCCGCCGGACGGCCCCTCCCAGACCGCCCACGGCCGCTCCCCCTGCGGCGAGGGCAGCAGCGCCGCCTCCTCGCTCCTCGTCGCCGAGGGCAGCACCGTCGAGAACCACTCCGCGGTGACGTCCGCGGCCTGGTGGACCGCGACGTACTCCCCCTGCGGCGAGACGTAGGACACGTGCCAGGTCTGGATGCCCTCCACGGGTTCGAACCAGACGACCGTCGGCGTCCACCCCTCGCCCGGGTCCGGCACGTAGACCGGCCAGGCGGCCTGCTCGACGACGTAGGAGGTCGTCTGGGTCAGCTCCGGCGGGCGCCGTGAGGACTCCGAGGGGTTGGAGGTCATCGACCACCACGCGAGCACGATGAGCAGCACGATGAGCATGGAGTAGACCATGTTGCGCACCGTGTAGGAGGCCAGCCGCTTGCGACGCCTGTCCTCGGGGCCCCCGCCCGGGGCCTGGCCGGGCGCCGCCTGCGGTCCGTCGGTGCGGGTCGTGCTGGGCTCGCTCACCCTGCCATGGTCGCATCCCGGCCTGACCGCGAGCGCCTCCGGGCCGATAGGCTGGCACGGCACCGCCGCCCCCGACGAAGGAGTCCGCATGACCACGGCCGCCCCCACCTCCCGGCCCAGCACCGAGCAGGTCCTGCCGGACCGCAACCTGGCCCTGGAGCGCGTGCGGGTCACCGAGGCGGCGGCGCTCGCCGCCGGCCGCTGGGTCGGCCGCGGCGACAAGAACCTCGCCGACAACGCCGCCGTCGAGGCGATGCGCAAGGTCATCTCCTCCGTGGCGATGGACGGCGTCGTGGTCATCGGCGAGGGCGAGAAGGACGAGGCGCCCATGCTCTACAACGGCGAG
>JASKZT010000301.1 GCA_030145965.1 Ornithinimicrobium sp. | reverse complement strand
TGGTTGACGCCGAGCACGAGGAAGATCAGCGTCGTGATGCCCAGCGCGACGTTGAGGTACCACCTGTTGGCCCACTCCTTCGGGATCCGCCGCCCGTTGAGCAGGCCGAGCAGCGTCACCGCGAGGAAGGGCATGAAGAGCGCGCCGAGCACGCCGTAGGCGAGGATCAGGGCGATGGGCCGCCCCAGCAGGAGCAGGAGCATCGGCGGGAAGGTCAGCCACAGCAGGTAGAACCTGAAGTACTTGCCCCCGACCCGGGTGTCGGGGTGCCCGGACCCGACGCCGCGGATGTTGCCCCAGAAGTCGGCGAACATCAGCGAGACGCCGTTCCACACGCCGATGATCGAGGAGAAGGCCGCGGCCCAGAAGCCGACGAGGAAGAACGTGCCGACCACGTCGCCGTACCTGGCCTTGAGCACGTCGTAGAGGTCGAGCAGCCCCTCGTCGCCGGCGCTGACGGCGGCCCCGGCGGCGCGCACGACCTCCGCGCCGACGATGAGCATCGAGATGACGAAGACGCCGGTCAGGACGTAGGCCGTCGTGTTGTCGATGCGCATGACCCGCATCCACTTGGGCGTGTACCAGCCCTTCTCGCGCAGCCAGTAGCCGTAGGCGGCCAGGGTGATCGTGCCGCCGACGCCTCCGGCCAGCGCGAGCGTGTAGACGAGGCCGCCCTCGGGGATGCGCGGCACGAGGCCGGTGAGCATCTCCGGCACGTTGGGCAGCGCGATGACCGCCAGCCCGACGACCGTCACGAACATGACGCCCACGAGGGCGGCCGTGATCTTCTCGAAGACGGCGTAGCGGTTGAACCACACCATGACGAAGCCGAGCAGCCCCATCGCCACCGCCCAGACCGTCAGCGGCACCTGCGGGAACAGCGCCGCGAGCGGCAGCGCCGTCGAGGACATCGCCGACGCGCCGTAGACGAAGCCCCAGATCATGATGTACGGCCCGAAGTACCAGGTCGTCCACCGGCCGAGGCTGCGCCAGCCCTCGAAGATCGTGAAGCCGGTGGCCAGGGTGTAGCGCCCCGCGCCCTCAACCAGCACGATCTTGAGGATCACGCCGACGATGAGCGCCCAGAGCAGGGTGTAGCCGTAGCGGGACCCGGCGGCCAGCGTGGCGACCATGTCTGCCGCGCCGACGCCGGTCGCCGCGACGACCAGCCCGGGTCCGACGAGCTTCCACCTGGCCTTGCGGCCCTGGTCGTCGTCGACCCTGTCGTGGTGCCCGACCTTGCGTCCTGAGTCCTGGGTGCTCACCGAGACCTCCTGGTATGCCGCAGCGCTCCCGTGGCGGAGATGTGTCCACGGTTGCTCTCGACTATCCCACCGGGACGCCCGATCGGCTCGCCGTCGCGGAGCCGCACCTCAGGTCCGCCCGCCGCCTCAGGGCAGGGGGTCGCGCAGCGAGGGGTAGGACGGCTGTGCGCCGCGGCGCTGCACGGCATACGCCCCGACCCGCACGGCGTGGTGCACCGAGGCGAGCAGGTCGTCCCCGGCGAGCAGGCGCGCGGCGAGCGCGCCGGTGAAGGCGTCGCCCGCGCCGGTGGTGTCGACCGCGTCGACCCGGCGGCTGGGCACCGTCCGGGCACCCTCGCCGGTGACGACGACCGCACCGGCGGCGCCCAGCGTCACCACGACCGAGCGCGCCCCCGCGCCGACGAGCGCCTCGGCGAGCGAGGCCGCCCCGTCGTCGGCCGGGGTCAGCCCGAGCTCCTCGACCGCGAGCGCGGCCTCGTGCTCGTTGAGGACGAGCGGGTCGGCGGTGACCAGGACGTCCTGGTCGAGCGCGCCCCACGGGGCGACGTTGAGCACGACCCGGTGACCGGCGGCGACGGCCGCGCGCGAGGCCGCCTCGGTCGTGGCCCGCGTCAGCTCGCCCTGGAGCAGCAGGACGTCGCCGGAGCCCATGCCCGCCACGGCCGCCTCCGCGTCCAGCGGCGACACGGCGGCGTTGGCGCCGGCGACGACGACGATGGTGTTCTCCCCGTCCTGCGACACCGTGATGATCGCCAGCCCGGTCGGGCCCTCGACGGCCTTCACCGGGCCCAGGTCGACGCCCGCCGCGCGCAGCGACCCGAGCGCGACCTGCGCGTCGGCGTCACCGCCGACCGCGCCGACGAAGCGCACCGCGGCACCCTGGAGCGCGGCCGCCAGCGCCTGGTTGGCGCCCTTGCCGCCGGGGGAGCGCCCGCCTCCCTCGCCGAGGACGGTCTCCCCGGGCGAGGGGTGGCGGACGACGCGGGCGAAGAGGTCGACGTTGGCCGACCCGACCACGACGAGGTGGGCGCTCCGGGTACGGGTCATGAGGCCTCCTGGGCGTGGGGGTGCGGTCGGTCCGGCAGGACCGGCTGACGCTAACCCAGGGCCGCGACGTCGGCAAGGAGGCGCGGGGAGCACCCCCGCCGGCTGCGGTGACGACCTAGGCTGGCGGGCAGGAGGTGGGTCCGTGCTCAGGCTGCTGCTGCTCGTGCTCCTGGCGGCCGTCGTCGTCGCCGTCGTGCTGCGCGCGACGCGGGCGCCCCGCGGCCTCGCCGCTCCCGCGGACGAGCTCCCGGCCGGCGAGGACCGTGCCGCCGCGATCGTCCTGGCGCGGCAGCGGCTGCACGAGGCGCGGGAGAGGTATGCCGCGCGCGTCGCCTCCGCGCAGGAGGCGCTGGACCGGGCCCGGCAGGACGTCGAGGTGATGCGCCTGGGTCCGGTCGTGCTGGGGCGGTCCACGGTGCTCGTCGACGGCCGGGAGCACGCGCTCGAGGAGGGGACCCGCTTCGAGCTCGAGCGCGGGGGGTCGGTGAGCTACCGGGTCGAGGTCGAGGGCGAGACCTCCCGGATCGTCGGCGACGACCGGCGCACCGGCCGGCTCGTGCTGGCCGGGGAGGACTGGCGGGAGGAGGTCCACCTCGCGCCGGAGGACCTCGCGGACGCCGAGCGCCTCGTCGCCGCGGGGCGGGCCGCCGCCCGGGCGGTCGCCCAGGCCCGTGCCGAGCGGGACGGGCGGGTCCGGCACGCCTGGGACGAGCTCGAGGACGCGCGGGCGACCCGCGGCGAGGTGGACGCCGCCCGGATGACGGTCGAGGACCTCGCCGGGTCCGGCCCCTGGGTCTGGGACGTGCCCGAGCCGCCGGAGGAGGAGAAGCGCTGAGGGGGCAACCTCGTCGGTGCCGGGGCGTAGGGGCGCGACGGCACGCGAATCGCTCGACGAGGAGAGGTGATCTTGAGCAGACCCGTAGACGGACGGGGGACACGGTCCTAGAGTGATCCCTCTCACATTCCCTCCTCAAGGAGCATCTCGTGCGACGTTCCACCACCGTGGTCGGGCTCGTCTCGGCCGCCGCCCTCTCGCTGTCGCTGGCCGCCCCCGCGACCGCGATCACCTTCGGCCAGCCGGACGACGGCGAGCACCCGTTCGTGGGCATCATGGTCGCCCTCGTCGAGAACGAGGCGGGCGAGCTCGAGCCGGCCTGGCGCTGCTCGGGCACCCTCGTGGACGAGACCCACTTCCTCACCGCGGGGCACTGCACCTACGGCGCGGACTCGGTCGAGGTGTGGTTCGACCAGGAGATCGACCGCGACCTGTCCACCTACCCGTGGGGCGGGGAGGACTCGGTCACCGGCACCCCCTACACGCACCCGGACTACGACGACGCGGCCTTCTACCTCAACGACCTGGGCATGGTCGTCCTCGACGAGCCCGTGGAGCTGGAGGAGTACGGCATGCTGCCCGACCTCGGCTACTTCGACGACTTCTTCGTCGAGCGCGGGCAGAACAAGCAGACCTTCACCGCCGTCGGCTACGGCCTGCAGCGCTCGATGCCCGCCCAGACCGGCCTGACCGAGGCCGAGCTGGAGCGCCGCCAGGCGACGCTGCGGATCATCAACCAGGACGCCGCCTTCGGGGAGAAGAAGGCCGGCAACTCGGTGCTCTTCACCAACAACGCCTCCGGGGGCGGCACCTGCAGCGGTGACTCCGGCGGCCCGATCTTCGTCGAGGGGACGACGACGGTCGCGGCGGTCACCTCCTTCGGGCTGAACGCGCGGTGCGCCGGCACGGGCGGTGGCTACCGCGTGGACACCGCGGACGACCTGGACTGGCTGGCCGAGGAGTTCGGCCTGCTTCCCGGCGCCAACTGGTGAGCCGCGCGATGACCGGACGCTGACCCGGCCGGCAGGGCCCCGGTGACCTCACCGGGGCCCTGCTGCGTGCCGGGCCCTGCTCAGGGGACCAGCCGGCCGCGCAGCAGCGCCCTGAAGTAGATGACCGGCTCGAGGTAGCGGTCGAAGACCCACAGCGCCCGGCGCGGGACGGTCACGTCCACGAGCCGGGTCGACTGCTGCTGGGCGCCCGTGCGGTCGAACTCCGCGAGGAGCAGCCGGCGCCGGTCGACGGTGACCGGGATGATCGTGTAGCCGTCGTAGCGGCGCAGCGGCTCGCCCGTCCGGCCGCGGCGGACGTTCTCGGCCAGCACCTCGACCTGCTTGCGCAGCGCGCCCCCGGAGGGTCGCGTGCGGACGTCCGCGACGTCGCCGAGGCTCCACACCCGGGGGAGGGAGCGGTGGGCGAGCGTCTCGGGGTCGACGTCCACCAGTCCCGCGGGGGTGTCGCCGGCCAGCGGCGCCAGCCATCCCGGAGCCCGGTAGTGCGGGACGACGACCGCGTGGTCGACGTCCTCCAGCACCTCCTCCCCGTCCGGGGTGCGGAGGGTGAGGGTGCGCGCCGCGTGGTCGAGCCGCCCCACGGTCGCCCGGTGGTGGACGGTGACGTCGTGGCGCGCGAGCTCCTCGGTGAGGTGGCCGTCGACGAAGGGCAGGTCGAGCACGGAGGAGTAGGGCGTGACGAGGTGCAGGTCCACG
>JASKZT010000259.1 GCA_030145965.1 Ornithinimicrobium sp. | reverse complement strand
CCGTCCTCGCCGAGGGTCTCCTCGATGTAGCCGTAGTCGGCCGGGTAACGGGTGGCGGTGAAGAGCATGCGGTCCAGGCGGATGCGCCCGGTCGCGTGGTCGACCTCGTACTTGTTGCGGCTGCCCTGAGGGATCTCGATCGTCACGTCGAAATGCATTGCGGTGCTCTCTCTCGCGTCGGCGACGGTTAGGCTCGGGGGTCCAGTGTCCCCTATCCCCGCCCCGGAACCCGACGGAGGGCAGCCAGACGTGCTCAGCCGCAGCGCGCGCGCCGCGCGTCCCCGCCGCGGCGCGGTCTGCGCATCCCTGGCCGCCGCCCTGCTGGCCACCGCAGCGCCGGCGCTGGCGGGGACCTCGGCCCCCACCGACGAGGACGCCGTGCGCGCCACGGTCCTCGAGGACGCTGCCTCGACCGCCGCCCCGGACGACGCCGCCGTGACCGCGCCGCGGACCCCGGCGGAGGCGCGGCCCCGGCCGGCCGCGCTGGGACGCCCGCTGCGACCGGTGACCGACGGCCTGCTCCCGGACCCCGAGAGCGTGGCGCGCGAGATCGCGGACGAGCTGGACAGCGAGTGGCTGGGGCCGCGCGACCGCCGGGCCGTCACCGTGCGTGACGCCCTCACCGGGCAGGTCCTCGCCGAGGCCAACGCCGACCGCCCCGTCACGCCGGCCTCCACGACGAAGATCCTCTCGGCCGCCGCCATCGTGCGCGGGCTCCCCGTGGAGCACACGTTCACCACGCGCGTCGTCCGCGGCGCCACCGCCGACGAGGTCGTGCTCGTCGCGGGCGGCGACATGCTCCTGGCCCGCGGGGGCGGCGACCCCGGCGCCGTCGCCGGCCACGCCGGCGTCGCCGACCTGGCCGCACGGACGGCCGAGGTCCTGGAGGAGGCCGCGGTCGAGGGCCCGGTGACCGTCCGCCTCGACCTCCAGCACGTCGCCGGGCCGCGCACCCTGGAGACCTGGACCGACTTCTGGGTGTCCGAGGGCTACGCCGGGCGCATCGTGCAGCTCGGTCTGGCGGAGGACCTCGCCCTGCCCTTCTACCCCTCGCCCCGCGACCCCGAGCAGGAGGTGGCCCGGGCGCTGGCGACCGCGCTCGAGGACGCCGGCGTCGAGGTCGCCGGGTGGTCCGGCGCGGACGCGGCCCAGGGGTGGACGGCCGAGGTCGTCGAGGTGCCCGAGGACGCCGAGGAGCTGGCGGCCGTCGAGTCCGCCGCGCTGCGCGACGTGCTCGCCCTGGGGCTCGCCCAGAGCGACAACGCCATGCTCGAGCAGCTGGCCCGCCAGGCGGCCGCGGCGAACGGGGTCGGGGTCGGTCAGGAGGAGGTCACCGGCTGGGTCGAGCGGACGATCGCCGAGGACTACGGCATCGACCTCGCGGGGCTGCAGATCGCCGACGCCAGCGGGCTGTCGGGCGGCACGCGCCTGACCGTCGACGTCGTCGCCGACCTCCTGGTCGCGGGCGCCGACGGGTCCCACCCCGAGCTCCAGTCGGTCCTGGCCGCCGGGGGCCTGCCCATCGCCGGCTACACGGGCACCCTGTCGGGCCGCTTCCACCTGCCGGTCCACGCCGCAGCCGTCGGCAACGCGCGGGCCAAGACCGGCTCGCTGCCCAACGTGACCTCGCTGGCCGGCACCGTCGTCACCGCCGACGGGCGCCTCCTCGTCTACGCCCTCACCGCCGACGACATCGGCGAGGACGGGGCGGTGCTCGAGGCGCGTTCCAGCCTGGACGAGATCGTCGCGCAGCTGGCCCGCTGCGGCTGCTGAGGAGCCGGCGCCCGCCCTCCGGGCTCGCGCCGGTCCCGCGTGAGCGCATACCGTCGGTGCATGACCCGCACCCCCACCCCGGCCACGTCCGCCTCCTCCGACCCGGCCGCCCCGGGCGGGGGCACCGAGCACGGGCACGACGGGCTGCGGGGAAGCGACCTCGTCGACTGGGACTTCGCGGCGGCGGCGGCCAGCCGGCTCGTCCGGCCCGGCCCCCGGGCCCCCCGCGGCGAGGTCGAGGCCCTCGTCGCCGAGCTCCGCGCCGCGGGCGAGCGTGCCGTCGACCCGGTCGCGAGCACGGCGCGCCTGCAGACGCCGCCCGGCACGCCTCCCGCCCTCGTCGTCGACCGGCCCGGCTGGATCAGGGCCAACGCCGCGTCGATGGGCGCCATGCTCGAGCCGGTGCTCGACGAGGTCGTCGCCCGGAAGCGGCGCGCCGACCGGGAGCGGGCGAGCGCCGCGGGCCGGACCCTGCCGCAGGTGGGGGAGACCGCCCAGCGCGTCGGCTCGACGGTCACCGGCACCGAGGTGGCGGGCATCCTGTCCTGGATCTCCACCAAGGTGCTGGGGCAGTACGACCTCGCCCCGCAGGGCACGCCGCGCCTGATGTTCGTCGCCCCCAACATCCTCGCCGCCGAGCGCGAGATGGCGGTCGACCCCTCCGACTTCCGGCTGTGGGTGGCGATGCACGAGGAGACCCACCGGGTGCAGTTCACCGCGGTGCCCTGGCTGCGCGAGCACGTCATCGGCCGGGCCCGCACGGTCGGCGCCGAGATCATGCCCGAGCCCGACCAGATGTCCCAGCGGCTGGGCGAGGTCCTCACCCAGCTGCCCGGCGTCCTGCGGGGCGAGACCGACGTCACCCAGGTCCTGGCCACCCCCGCCCAGCGGGAGCGGCTCGCCGAGATCACCGCCGTCATGTCCCTCCTCGAGGGCCACGCCGACGTCGTCATGGACGAGGTCGGCCCGCAGGTCATCCCGACCGTCGCCGACATCCGGCGCAAGTTCACCCAGCGGCGCAAGGGGGCGGGCAACGTCGACAAGATCCTGCGCCGGCTGCTGGGCATGGAGGCCAAGATGCGGCAGTACCGCGACGGCGCCATCTTCGTCCGCGCGGTCGTCGACCAGGTCGGCGTCGACGGGTTCAACCAGGTCTGGACCAGCCCGGAGACCCTGCCCCGGCCGACGGAGATCGCCGACCCGCGTGCCTGGGTCGCCCGCGTCCACGGCTGAGCCGCCGTGCCCGGCCCCTCGCCCGCAGTCGCCGCGGTGCGCGTCGCGGTGCGGCGTGCGCTGAGGGCCCTGGCGGAGGGGGCCACGGAGCCGGCGCCCCCCGGCCCACGTCCGGTCCCGGACGCCCCGCTGGTGCTCGTCGCGTGCTCCGGGGGCGCCGACTCGCTCGCGCTCGCCGCCGCGACCGCCTTCGTCGCCCCCCGGGCGGGCTGGCGAGCCGCCGCGGTCGTCATCGACCACGGGCTGCAGGAGGGGTCGGCGCGGGCGGCCGACCGGGCGGCCGCGCAGTGCCGCGGGCTGGGCCTGGACCCGGTCGAGGTGGCGCCCGTCCAGGTGGTGCCCTCCCGCGAGGGGCCGGAGGCGGACGCCCG
>JASKZT010000245.1 GCA_030145965.1 Ornithinimicrobium sp. | reverse complement strand
ACGTCGGGCAGGAAGCCCAGGTCCAGCATCTCGTCGGCCTCGTCGAGGACGACCGTGCGGGCGTGGGCCAGCGACAGGTGGCCCTTGGCGGCCAGGTCCAGGAGACGCCCCGGCGTGCCGACGACGACCTCGACGCCCTTGGCCAGCGTCTCGATCTGCGGCTCGTAGGCCCGTCCGCCGTAGATGGTCAGGACACGGATGCCGCGGTGGGCGCTGGCCTTGGCGAGGTCGCTGGAGACCTGGACCGCCAGCTCGCGGGTCGGGGCGACGACGAGGGCCTGCGGGGCGCCGGGCACGGCGAGGTCGGCGAAGCCGGGGTCGGCGGGGGAGACGACGTTGTGCAGCAGGGGCAGACCGAAGCCGAGCGTCTTGCCCGTGCCGGTCTTGGCCTGGCCGATGATGTCGTGGCGCGCGAGCGCCACGGGCAGCGTCATGGCCTGGATGGGGAAGGGGTGGGTGATGCCGGCGTCGGCGAGGCCGCGGACGAGGTCGGCGTGGAGGCCGAAGTCGGCGAAGCTGGGGGTGTCCTGCATGGGGTGGTCCGATCGGTCGTGCGGTCCGGGCACGCGCGTGTGCGGCGCGCCGGGCTCTCTCGGGCCGATCGGGAACATCCTCGTGGAGGGTGTCGGGCGACGCGCCCGACGTGCAGCAACCGCAGCGAAAGCGGCCGACCGGTCACCGGTGAACCCCTCCAGGGTACGTCAGCGTCGGCGGTCGCGGGGCACCACGACGAAGGACGGCGCGCCCTCCTCGCGGAGGACGCGCCGTGCGACGTCGGTGGTGCTGGGCGTCAGCTGACGCGGCGGGTCGAGCTGTTGTTGCGGCCGGTGATGGCGCCGTAGGCCAGCACCACGATGAGCGCGCCGATCACGCCGAGGATGAGACCGCCGAAGTTGAGCAGGCCACCGT
The DNA here is from genome assembly GCA_030145965.1 of Ornithinimicrobium sp. Classification (GTDB taxonomy): domain Bacteria; phylum Actinomycetota; class Actinomycetes; order Actinomycetales; family Dermatophilaceae; genus Ornithinicoccus. Next base: position 2,206 of record JASKZT010000245.1, on the reverse strand, counting down.
CGTAGTCGAGGAAGAGCGAGCCGAGCCAGGACCCGAGCAGCGCGCCGATCGCGCCGAGCAGGATGGTCATCGGCACCGAGATGTTCTGCTTGCCGGGCAGGATGAGCCGGGCCAGCGGGCCGACGATGAGGCCGGCGACAAGGGCGGCGATGAGGGTGGAGATCATCAGGTGAACCTTTCAGGACGGAGACCCAGCGGGGGGAGGGACTCCCGTGCTGGTGGTCGCGGCTTCCCGCGAGAACCGCCCGTTACGCTAGCCCGGCTGCGGCCTGAGCGCCACCTGAAACCACAGGGGCGGGTGGGACGCGGGCTCAGTGGGAGACGCCGAAGCCGACCCGGCCCTTCTCGGGCGAGCCGATCTCCACGTAGCCGAGGGCGCTCGTCGGGACGAGCACCCGGGAGCCCTTCTCGTCCTCGAGCTCGACGAGCGGGGCGCCGGAGGTCAGGGCCTCGGCGATGGCCGTGCGGACCTGGTCGGGGCTCTGGGCGGACTCGAGGGTCACCTCGCGGGCGACGTTCCGGACACCGATGCGGATCTCCACGGTGGCCTCCTTCTGGGTCGTGGGGACGGGTACGGGTCGAGGTTAACCCGCCCGGCCGGTGCCGCCGCCGCCCACCGTGCCGGGGGTGCCCGGCACGGGGTCCTCGTCCGACTGGCGCACGTACCCCATACCCCGCCAGGCGAGGGTGGTGACGAGGTCGGCGGCCTCCTCGCGCGGCAGCGCCGAGCCGTCCTCGACCCAGTGCCGCGCGGCGGACTGCGCCATCCCGACGAGGGCCGTGCCCAGCAGCACGCACTCGGACCAGGCCAGCGGCGTCTGGTCCTGCACGACGCGCCCGATGGCCGCGGCGCACCGCCCCCGGGCGCTGTCCAGCAGCGCGGCGACCGCGGGCTCGCCGCCCATGTCGGAGTCGAAGACGAGCTGGTAGCCCGACCCCGGCCGCTCGACCAGCTCGAAGAACCCGTGCAGGCAGGCCCGGATGCGCAGGCCGTTGTCGTCGGCGTCGGAGGCGAGCGCCTGCTCGATGATCGCGACCACGTCGTCGCACACCCGCGAGGCCAGGCCGAGGTAGAGGTCCAGCTTGCTGGCGAAGTGCTGGTAGAGGACCGGCTTGGAGACCCCGGCGCGCTCGGCGATGTCGTCCATGGCGGTCGCGTGGTAGCCCTTCTCGGAGAAGGCACCCAGGGCGGCCTCGAGGAGCAGCGCCCGCCGCTCGTCACGGGGCATCCGTACCCGGGCGTCGCCGGTCCTGCGGGCTGCGGACGTCGCCACGCTTCCACCTCGCTCTCGTCGGCCCATGGTAGGACCTCGTCGGCGCAGCCCCACCCGGCCCGGGGGCGGGGGCCGGGGCGTGTCGGTGGGCGATGGTTCGATGGTCCCATGACAGCCGCAGCGGACGCCCCGGCCGCCACGGGCGCGCCGGTCCTCGACGAGGTGCAGGAGCAGGTCGCCGCCCACCGCGGCGGGGTGCTCCTCGTCCTGGGTGCGCCGGGGACGGGCAAGACGACGGCGCTGGTGGAGCACGTGCGGCGCCGCGTGCGCGACGACGGCACGGACCCTGACGCCTGCCTCGTCCTCGCGCCGACGCGCCAGGCGGCCGCCCGCCTGCGCGCGCAGGTGGGGCGCGGCCTCGGCCGCACGTTCGCCGAGCCGCTGGCCCGCACCCCCTCGTCCCTGGCCTTCGCGGTGCTCCGCCTGGCCGCGGCCGGGTCGGGCGAGCCGTTGCCCCGTCTCCTCTCAGGGGCGGAGCAGGACGTCGTGCTGCGCGAGCTGCTGGCAGGCCACGCCGCCAGCCCGGGGTCCGGCCCCTGGTGGCCCGGTCACCTCGAGGCGGCCCTGCCGACCTCGGGCTTCCGGGCACAGCTGCGCGACCTGCTGATGCGCGCGGTCGAGCACGGCCTGGAGCCGGGCGACCTGCGGCTGCTGGCCGAGGAGCACGAGCGCCCGGAGTGGGCGGCCGCGGCCGAGGTGCTGCAGGAGTACGACGAGGTGACCGCGCTCTCCGAGCCCGGCGCCTACGACCCGGCCTGGATCAGCGCCGCCGCCGCGGACGTCCTGGAGGACGACCCCGCCCTGCTGGACCGGGTCCGAGCCCGGCTGCGGGTCGTGGCGGTCGACGACGCCCAGGAGCTGACCGCCTCGGCCGCCCGGCTGGTGGCCGTCCTCCGCCCGCCCGCGGCCGACGTCCTGCTCGTCGGCGACCC
>JASKZT010000216.1 GCA_030145965.1 Ornithinimicrobium sp. | reverse complement strand
CCACGAGCGGGGCCAGCGGCAGGGTGATCTTGTCGCCGACGCCGCCGGTGGAGTGCTTGTCGGCGGTCGGGCGGGAGAGGGAGGAGAAGTCCATCCGCTCGCCGCTGGCGATCATCGCCGCGGTCCAGTCCGAGATCTCGCGGCGGCTCATGCCGTTGAGCAGGATCGCCATGGCCAACGCCGACATCTGCTCGTCGGCGACGACCTCGCGGGTGTAGGCGTCCACCACCCAAACGATCTCCTCGGGGCTCAGCTCCCCGCGGTCGCGCTTGGCGCGGATGATGTCGACGGCGTCGAAGGACTCACTCATGACGCCCAGTCTGGCCCATGCGCAGGCAGGCCTGAATCAGCCGGGTCAGCCGGGCTCCGGGCGGGTCCTCGCCGCGGGCGTCGGAGACCAGGGCGTCGACGGCACGCAGGCCGGCGCGGAACTCCTTGCGCTCCGACCCGGAGGGATCGCCGCCGGCGCCGAGCATGGCCTGCATGCGGGTGGTGAGGTCGGCGATCTCGTCCAGGACCCGGGTGACGTCGGCGGCGCCGCCCTGCTCGACGGCGGCACGTAGGTCCCGGCCGCAGCGGGCCAGGTGCAGCTGTCCGAGGGAGACGACCGGGTCGGTCGAGCTCTGCGGCGGTCCCGACGCCCCGGGCGGCGCCGGCGTCGGAGCGGGCGGCGCTGGCGTCGGCGGGGGCGTCGGTGGGGGCGTCGGTTCCGGTGCCTCGCCGGGGAAGCGCGGCACGTCGATGGTGGTCATCGGCCGGTCGGGCGGGGGCGTCCCGTACGGCTGCCCCGGACCCTCGACGGGTGTCTGGCCGTGCCCGTGCCCGCGCCCGTGCCCGTGCGGCGGCGGCTGGCCCAGCCCGGTGCGCGGCCGGTGCGCCACCCTGCGCCGCCTGGACCCCAGCACGTTGATGAGGACGAACATCATGATGACGAACGGCAGCGCGGAGACGCCCAGCCGGGGCAGGACGACGAAGAGGACCACCGCGGCCACGACCCAGCCCCACCACGAGCCCTCCTGCTTGTGCACCGTCGGTCCCCTCTCGTCCGTGTGGCATCCTGTGCCGCGTGCTCATCGCAGACATCATGGCCCTCGTCGTCCCCCCGGTGACCGACCTCCTGCGCCGGACCCGCGCCCGCGGTGGGACGCACGGGGAGCAGCCGATGTTCCCGACCATCATCGCCGTCCGCAACCGCCGCGTCCTGGCGGTCGTGTCCACGCCCCGGTTGGCGGCCACCCTGTCCTGCGCCCAGACCCTGGCCGTGGGCCTCGGGGCGGACGCCCTCGTCGTGGCCGCGCAGGCCGAGCTGGACGGTGCCCCGGCCCTCACCTACTCGGTCATGACCCGGGAGCGCAGCGCCAAGCACGTCGTCCAGCGCCTCCGCCTCGAGGAGGGCCGGACCCTCGTCGCCGAGCCGGTCGACGGGGGCGACCCGCAGGACGCGACGATCCTGCGCACGCTGGCCGAGGCCGTGCAGCAGCGCCCGGTGGACGTCACCCAGGTCGCCCGCAAGGACCGGGGCGGGACCTTCGGGCAGGACCTCTTCCTGCCCGCCGAGCAGGGGCGGGTCGTCGTCGACGCCGGCACCCTGCGCACGCTGCACGAGCGGGTGCGCGGCATCGCTGGCCAGGCGCTCTACGTGGCCCGCAGCCCGGAGGCCGGCCGCCTCGCGCTCGAGGCGGGGCTGCCCCGTCCGTGCCTGGTCGGTGCCGAGGACTGGGCCGCCGGCCGCGGCGAGGGCCTCAGCGGCTGAGGTGCTCCGCGCCGAAGGCCTGCGGCAGCACCTGGGTCATCGGGAGCACGCCCTCGGGCGTCTGCAGCAGGCAGGCGGCCCCGCCGTGCTCCCACAGCAGCTGGCGGCAGCGCCCGCAGGGCATGAGCGGCTGGCCGTCCTCGCCGACGCAGGCGACGGCGACGAGCCGCCCTCCCCCGGTCGCCGCCAGCTCTGAGACCATGCCGCACTCGGCGCACAGCGTCAGCCCGTAGGACGCGTTCTCGACGTTGCAGCCGCGCACGACCCGCCCGTCGTCGACGAGGCCGGCGACACCCACCGGGAAGCGGGAGTAGGGGACGTAGGCGCGCCGCATGATCGCGACCGCCTCGGCCGTCAGCCCGGACCAGTCGACGTCGGTCGGTCCGGGCCCGGCCGACGGCGCCGGCCCGTGCTCGTCCCGGTGCTCGTGGTCCTGCTTCTCGTGCTCGTGCGGGTCGGTCACGGCATGCCTCCGTCAGCTCTTGGTGTAGGGGATGCCCTCGGCCGCCGGCGGGCGGACACGGCCCACGAAGCCGGCGACGGCGAAGATCGTGATGACGTAGGGCAGCATGAGCAGGATCTCCGAGGGGACCCCGCTGCCGATCGTCGACAGCACGTTGCCCAGGTTCTTGGAGAAGCCGAAGAGCAGCGCCGCGGCGACCGCGCCGTAGGGGTTCCACCTGCCCAGGATCATCGCCGCCAGCGCGATGAAACCGTTGCCGGCCGACATCTCCCGGCCGAAGGCGAGGCCGGAGCCGACGGTGAAGAACGCCCCTCCGAGGCCGGCGACGGCGCCGCCGAGGATGGTGTTCCACACCCGCCGGGTGTTGACCTTGATGCCGACCGTGTCCGCGGCCTTGGGGTGCTCGCCCACCGCGCGGGTGCGCAGGCCCCAGCGGCTGCGGAAGAGCATGAACTGCAGCGCGATGACGATCGCGTACATCAGGTAGACGAGGATCGTCTGGTTGAAGAGCACCGGTCCGAGGACCGGGATCTCCGAGAGCAGCGGCACCGGCAGCCGCGGCAGCGGCATGCGGGTGTTCCACAGCGCCTTGTTGTCGGCCAGGACCGTGGCGAAGAGGAAGCCGGTCAGGCCGATGACGAGGGTGTTGAGGACGACGCCGACGATGATCTGGTTCACCCGGAAGCTCACCGCGAACCACGCCAGGACCGCGCCCACGAGCGCGCCGGCGACCGGCGCGGCCACGAGGCCGGCGTAGCCGGTGCCCGCTGCGGAGGCCACGACGGCGGCCGCGAAGGCCCCGAAGAGCAGCTGACCCTCGATGGCGATGTTGATGATGCCCGAACGCTCGCAGATGACCCCGGAGAGGGCGCCGAAGACGAGCGGCACGGAGAGCGCCAGCGCACCCGCGAGCAGGGACACCATCGGGATGACCGAGGTGCGCCCGGCGCCGGCGTAGG
>JASKZT010000185.1 GCA_030145965.1 Ornithinimicrobium sp. | reverse complement strand
GGCCGCGGGAAGGGGATGCGGTCGATGAGGACGAGCTGGCAGGCGGAGCCGGGGACGTCGACGCCCTGCCACAGCGACATCGTCCCGAAGAGGCACGTCCGGGCGTCCGAGGCGAAGCGGCGCACGAGCGTGGGCAGCTGGTCCTCGCCCTGGCAGAGGATGGTGATGCCGTCGCCGGCCAGGCGGGTCCGCATCTGCTCGGCCGCCGCCTCGGCGGCCCGCCGCGAGCTGAAGAGCCCGAGGGTGCGCCCGCCCGCCGCGCGCACCAGCGCCTCGATCTCGTCGAAGACCACCGGGGCCGCACCGTCCCGGCCGGGCGGCGGCAGGTGCGCGGCGACGTAGGCGATGGCCTGCTGGGGGTAGTCGAAGGGCGAGCCGACGTCGAGCCCCTCCCACGGCGGCGAGCCCGGCCCGCGCAGCCCGATCGTGCCGGCGACGGCGTCGAACGTGCCGCCCAGCTCGATCGTCGCGGAGGTGAGCACGACCGTCCGCTCGCTGAAGATCTTCTCGCGCACCGCCATCGCCACGCTCATGGGCGCCACCCGCAGCACCGCCCCGCGGCGCTGGTCGTGGTTGATCCAGACGACGTCGAGCTCGCGCTCCTCGAGCACCCGGCCGGCGGTGTCGTGGACCTCCTCGACCGCCGCGAGGGCCAGCTGCGTGGCGCCGTCGACCTCGGTCCCCTTCTCCGGCTTGAGGTCGGTCAGGGTGTCGCGGGCGGCGTCGCGCACGAGCTGGAGCGTGGTGACGAGGCGCTCGGGCAGGTGGGTCAGCTTGCCGTCGGGCAGGTCGGCCAGGGTGTCGGCGAGCAGGTCGGTCGTGTCGGCCAGGCGCGCGGCGGCGTCGCCGCGGCCGGCCCGGCGGGCGGCCACCGAGACCGAGCCGGAGGTCAGCTCGTCGGTCACCGTCGAGGTGATGCGGTCGGTCAGCTCGTGCGCCTCGTCGACGACGAGCAGGTCGTGCTCGGGCAGCATCCGCCGGCCCTCGAAGGCGTCGATCGCCATGAAGGAGTGGTTGGTGACGATGACGTCCACCTCCTTGGCCGCCTCGCGCGAGCGCTCGACGAAGCACTCGGCGACCACCGGGCACCTGCTGCCGAGGCACTCGTGGGCGGTCACGGAGACCTGGCGCCAGGCGCGGTTGCCCACGCCCGGCACGAGCTCGTCGCGGTCGCCGGACTCGGTGATCTCGGCCCACTCCCGCAGCCGCACGACCTCCTCGCCCAGCCGCGAGCGGTCCCGGTCGACGGCGCCCATGCCGAGGAGCGCGTCCTCGTCCTCGTCGGGGAAGCCGCCGACCAGCTTGTGCTCGCACAGGTAGTTGGACCGGCCCTTGACGAGGGCGAAGGTCGGCCGGCGCCCGAGCAGCGGCGCCAGCGCGTCGGCGATGCGGGGCAGGTCGCGGTCGACGATCTGGGCCTGGAGGGCCAGGGTCGCGGTGGCGACCACGGCCGGCCTGCCGGTGCGCACCGCGTGGGCGATGGCCGGCACGAGGTAGGCGAGCGACTTGCCGGTCCCGGTGCCCGCCTGGACGAGCAGGTGCTCCTCGCGCTCGACGGCGCGCTCCACGGCGTGGGCCATCCGGCCCTGGCCAGGGCGCTCGGTGCCCCCGACCGAGGTCACCGCGGCACGGAGCAGCGCGTCGAGGTCGGGGGTGGCCGGCATGGTCTCCAGGGTATGCCGTGCCGCGGGCCGCCCCGCGCGCTCGTCCACACCCGCGCGTCGGTCCGGCGTGCTCGTTCGCCTACGCCACGTCGACGCGGACGGCGTGCCACCCGCTGGCGCCGTCCGGCGCGGGCGGGGCGACCTGCTGGGTCTGCACCCGGCCCTCGCCGTCGGTGGCCCGCACGGTGAGCACGTGCTCGCCCGGTCGCGCGTCCCACTCCCAGCGCCAGAGCCGCCAGGCGTCCACGGTCGGCTCCGCGAGCAGCTCGGCCTGCGCCCACTCCCCGTCGTCGACGCGGACCTCGACCGAGGAGATGCCGCGGTGCTGGGCCCAGGCCACGCCGGCCACGGTGACGGTGCCACCCTCCCCGGGGCGCACCTGCCCGGTGCGGGGCACGTCGATGCGCGAGGCGGTCTTGACCGGCCCGAGCGCCGACCACCCGCGCGGCGTCCAGTAGCCCTCGTCGGCGTCGAAGCGGGTGACCCTGAGCTCGGTGAGCCACTTCGTCGCCGAGACGTAGCCGTAGAGGCCGGGCACGACGAGCCGGACGGGATAGCCGTGCTCGGCGGGCAGCGGCTCGCCGTTCATCGCCACCGCGATGAGCGCGTCGCGGTCGTCGGTCAGGACCTCCAGCGGGGTGCCGGCCGTGAAGCCGTCGACGCTGCGCGACAGGACCATGTCGGCCCCGGGCGCCACCCCCGCCCGCGCGAGCAGCTCGCGCACCGGCCAGCCGGTCCACACCGCGTTGCCCGCCAGACCGCCTCCGACGGTGTTGGACACGCAGGTCAGCGTGACGAGGGCCTCGACGTGCTCCTGGGCCAGCAGCTCCTCGAGGTCGATCTCGACCTCCTGGTCCACCAGCCCCGTCACGCGCAGCCGCCAGGTGGTCGGGTCGACCCGCGGCACGAAGAGGGCGGTGTCGATGCGGTAGAAGTCGGCGTTGGGGGTGACGAAGGGCGTCTGCCCCTCGACCGGGGACAGCGCCGCGGCCGGCACGCTCACGCGCCGGGTCGGCGTGGGCAGGCCGAGCGCGCCGACGAGGTCGCGTGCGGCCCGGCCGGTGCGGGCCAGCGCCTGGCCGGCCACGGCGCCGAGCAGGCCCAGGCCCCCGGCGCCCGTCGCCCCGAGGAGGACCGCGCGCCGGGTGGGGACGGCGGGCGCGCCCGGGACGCCGGACGCGTCCGGCACGGCCTCCGCGGCGTCCAGCCGTGCGAGCAGCGTGCGCAGCACCCAGGTGCCCAGCAGCAGGCCGAGCAGGGTGGGCACGACGTCGACGACCCCCGTGGAGGGCCGGGAGGCGACCGCGGCCGCCCCCACGAGCCCGACGAGGACGAAGGTCGCGAGCCCGGCCGTGCGCGAGCGCAGGGCCAGCACCCCGAGCAGGGCCGAGACGAGCAGCAGGGTCACGCCGATCCCGACGCCGAGCGCTGCCTTGTCGGCGGTCCCGAAGGTCGCGACGGCCCAGTCCTTGAGCCAGGCGGGGGTCCGGTCGACGAAGGCGCCCCCGACGGACAGCAGCGGGGACGGGGTCGCGGCGGTGCCGGTCAGCCGGAGGAGGAGGCCGGCGAGCAGCTCGGCCAGCCCGAGCGTGGCCGCGGTCGCGGCGACGCCGCACACCGCCGCCACCGCCACCGGCGAGGGGCGTCGCGGAGGGAGGTCGGTCGGCGCCCGCCCGGGGGCGGCGGTGACGGTGCCCATCGGCCCATGGTGCACCCGGTCGCTGGGAACACCCGGGGCGTCAGCGCACGCGGTCCCGCCCGGTGTAGACGTTCAGCGAGCTGCCGCGGTTGAAGCCGAGCAGCGTCATCCCGAGGTCCTCGGCGAGCTCGACCGCGAGGGAGGAGGGGGCCGAGACGGCGGACAGGACCGGGACCCCGGCCAGGCCGGCCTTCTGCACGAGCTCGAAGGACGCCCGCCCCGAGACCTGCAGCACCGCGCCCCGCAGGGGCGTGCCGCGCTCGCGCAGCGCCCACCCGAGCACCTTGTCGAGCGCGTTGTGCCGTCCGACGTCCTCGCGCAGGCAGGCCAGGGCGAGGCCGTCGGCCTCGGGCAGGAAGAGGCCCGCGGCGTGGACGCCACCGGTGCGGTCGAAGACCGCCTGCCCCTCGCGCAGCCGGTCGGGCAGCGCGAGCAGCTCGGCGAGGGGATGGGCGGTGGTGTCGGCCGAGAGGTCGTGCGGGCCGACCCGGCGCACCGCCTCGATCGACGCGGTCCCGCAGACGCCGCACGAGCTCGAGGTGTAGACGTGCCGCTCCAGCGAGGGGTCGGGCGGCGGCACCCCGGGAGCCAGGGTGACGTCGACGACGTTGTAGTCCCGCTGCCCGTCCGGCCCGATGCCGGAGCGGTAGTCGACCTGCGCCACGTCCTCCCAGCCGCGGACCATCCCCTCCCCGTGCAGGAAGCCCACGGCCAGGTCGAAGTCGTGGCCGGGCGTGCGCATGGTCACCGACAGGGCGCGGCCGAGGACGCGGACCTCCAGCGGCTCCTCCCCCGCGAGGGTGTCGGCGCGCTCCCGGACCCCGCCGTCGGCGAAGAGCCGGGTGACGCGGCGACGCTGGGTGACGCGGACCATGCGGCCAGCGTAGGCGCTGCGCGCGTCCCCGGCGGGCACCTCCGGGCGGGACGCCCGGCGGGGCAGGGTCAGACGGCGTACCCGGTGAGGTGGCCGTGCAGGTCCTCGTCCACCTTGGCGCTCATCCGCGTCCCGTCGGGGGTGTGCTCCTCCTCGAGGACCTCGCCCTCGTCGTGCAGCCGGGCCACGAGGTCGCCCCGGGAGTAGGGCACGAGGACGTCGACGAGGATCTGCGGCCGGGGCAGGACGGACTCGACCGCCTCGAGCAGCTCCTCCACGCCCTCGCCGGTGCGGGCCGAGACGACGACCACGCGGTCGTACATCCGGCGCAGCCGGTCCAGCACCTCCGGGTCGGCGATGTCGGCCTTGTTGACCGCGAGGATCTCCGGCAGCCGCAGCGCGGCCCCGTCCTCGACCTCGCCCAGCACGGTGTGCACCGCCTGGATCTGGCCCTCGGGGTCGGGGTGGGAGCCGTCGACCACGTGCAGGAGGACGTCCGCGAGCGCGGCCTCCTCCAGCGTCGAGCGGAAGGCCTCGACGAGCTGGTGCGGCAGGTGGCGCACGAAGCCGACGGTGTCGGCCAGGGTGTAGACGCGGCCGTCCTCGGCCTCGGTGCGGCGGATCGTCGGGTCCAGGGTCGCGAAGAGCTGGTCCTGGACGAGCACGCCGGCGCCGGTGAGCCGGTTGAGCAGCGAGGACTTGCCGGCGTTGGTGTAGCCGACGATGGCCACGCTGGGCACCTTGCCGGCGCGGCGGGAGCCGCGCTTGGTGTCGCGCACGGTCTTCATGGCGGCGATGTCGCGGCGCAGCCGGGAGATGCGGGTGTTGATGCGGCGGCGGTCCAGCTCGATCTTGGTCTCACCGGGGCCGCGGGAGCCGATGCCCTCGCC
>JASKZT010000131.1 GCA_030145965.1 Ornithinimicrobium sp. | reverse complement strand
AGGGACCTCTCAGCCATGTGCACTCCAATCGTGTCAGGGACACGGAGATAGTCGATCGTTCGGTCGTGTGACGTGCTCCACGGTGTTCAACGCGGTCGACGGTCACGGTGTTCCCGTCCGCACGCGCTGCAGGGCGGCCGTCGGCCGACGGCGGGCGGAAGGGAAGGACATCCGATCATACCGGTCCGGGGGCGACCGGGGCCAGTCGAGCGCGCCCCGGCGGTGCGTCGGGTCAGCGACCGAGGGGCGTCGGCCCCTCCCCCGGCCGACCGCCGGGGGGCGGCTCGTCGCCGAGGATCTCACCCTCGATGACGTCCCCCGCGCCCGGCGCGGAGGGGCGGCGGCGCGGGCGTGGTGGGGCGGGGTGGGCGGCGGCGAGCCGGGCGGCCTGACGGGCCGCGAGCAGCTGCAGGAGCCGGCGCGCGGCCGGCCGGGTGAAGGGCAGGACCATGAGCAGGCCCACGACGTCGGTGAGGAACCCGGGCAGGACGAGCAGGAAGCCGCCGAGGATGACGAGCATCGCGTCCGCGGCCTCGTCGGTGGGCATCCTGCCCGACTCCACCGTCCGCCGCAGGGAGCGCAGCGCCCGCCCCGTCTCGCGGCGGGAGATCCACACGCCGAGCACCGCCATCCCGACGAGGAGGGCGATCGTCCACAGCACGCCGATCCACTGCCCCACCGCCACGAGGACGACGATCTCGAGGAGGGGCAGCAGGATCAGGCCGGCGAGCAGCCAGCGCAGCACGCCTCCACGGCGTCGGGGCGGGGGTCCAGCGCTCACGTCGTCTCCTCCAGGTGGTGCCACCCGGTCGAACGTCGCACCCGCCCCAGACGTTCCCGCACCTGGCGGGAGCGTCTGCGCACGCCCCAGGCACCGACGCGCAGGGCGGCCTCCCGGACGATCGAGTCGTCCATCTTGGACTCCCCGACCTCGCGCTCGACGAAGGCGACCGGCACCTCCACCACCGTCAGCCCCCGGTCGAGCGCGCGGAGGGTGAGGTCCACCTGGAAGCAGTAGCCCTGGGAGGCGACGGCGCCGGTGTCCATGGAGCGCAGGGCGGCGAGCCGGTAGACGCGGAAGCCAGCGGTCGAGTCGCGCACGGCGATGCCCAGGAGCAGCCGGGCGTAGGTGTTGGCCCCGACCGAGAGCACCCGGCGGTGCCAGGGCCAGTTGTGCACCGACCCGCCGGGCACCCACCGCGAGCCGATGACGACGTCGGCGTCGGCGGCCGCCGCCAGCAGCGAGGGCAGTTGCTCGGGCTGGTGCGAGCCGTCCGCGTCGATCTCGACGACGGCGTCGTAGCCGCGCTCGAGGGCCCAGGCGAAGCCGGCCAGGTAGGCCGGGCCGAGACCCTGCTTGCCGGGGCGGTGCAGGACGTGCACCTGCGGGTCCCGGGCCGCGATCCGGTCGGCGATGTCCCCGGTGCCGTCCGGGCTGGCGTCGTCGAGGACGAGCACGTCGGCCCGGGGCACGGCCGCCCGCAGGCGGCGGACGATCATCTCCACGTTGCCGGCCTCGTCGTAGGTCGGCACGCAGACGCACACGCGGTCGAGGACGGGGCGGGTCGGGGTCACCGGGGCAGCCTACGTGCGCCGTCGCGCCCGGGACGGCGCAGGAGGCCGCCCAGCAGGCCGATCAGCACGGTGACGGCGGCCACGGGCGCCACCCACGGGCCGGTGCGCACCGCCAGGGTCTGCTCCGTGCGCAGCGGCAGGCGGTCGACGAGCGTGGCCTCGGTGAAGAGGCCGGTGCGCTGGTGGACGACGCCGTCGGGGGTGATGAGGCCGGACACCCCGACGTTGCTGATGTGGACGAGCGAGCGGCCGTACTCGACGGCCCGGACGCGGGAGGCGGCGATGTGCTGCACGGCCTGGTCACCCTCGCCGAACCACGCGTTGCTGGTGGGGACCACGAGCAGCTCCGCTCCCCCGGTGACCACGTCACGCATCGCCGGGTCGACGACGACCTCGAAGCAGATGGCCAGGCCCAGGACGACCTCGCGGCCGTCGTGGAGCGGCACGGCCATGACCCCGGGCTGGTCGCCGGGCGTGAAGTCGGCGAGGCGGTCCACCCAGGGGCTGAGGTGACGCATGATCGGGCGCAGGGGCATGAACTCCCCGAAGGGTGCGAGGTAGACCTTGGCGTAGGTGCGGTCCAGGCCCTCGCCGGGCAGGTAGCTCAGCTGCAGGTTGGCCGGATCGTCCCCGCCGCGGCGCGAGGTGGCGCCGAGGACGACCGGTGTCCCGACGTCGTCGACGGCGGCCATGATGCGCCGTTCCACCTCGGCGCCGTGGGCCGCGTGCAGCGGGTCGAGGTCGCTGGCGCCCTCCGGCCACAGCACGAGGTCGGGGTCGGGGGTGCGCCCGGCGCGGACCTCCTCGGCGAGGTCGGCGGTGCGGTCGGTGTAGCGCCGCAGCACCGCGCCGGCGTCGGCGGTCAGGGTCCGGGTGTAGCCCTCGGGCAGGTCGCCCTGGACCGCCGCCACCGTGAGCGCCTCGCCGGCCGTCGGCCGCGGCACGAGGGTCGGGGCGAGGACGAGCCCGAGAGCGGCGACCGCCGGGACCACCGCCCGCACCGCCCGGCGCTGGCGGGGGTCGGCCAGACGCTGCACGACGAGCGCGAGCAGCCCGCCGACGAGCGCCACGAGCAGCCCCAGCCCGGTGAGGGAGACCACGCTCACCGCGCCCAGCATCGGGGAGTCGGCCTGGCTGAAGCCGAGCCGGGCCCAGGGGAAGCCGCCGAAGGGGGTCGTGGCGCGCCCGTGCTCCATGAGGGCCCAGGCCGCCGCACCGACGACGGGGCGCACCCGCCCCCCGCGCTGGAGCACGGCGAGGACGGCGCCCAGGGCGGCGGGGTAGAGCGCGGAGGCCAGGCTCATCGCGATCCACGGGCCAGGCCCCGCATAGGTGCCGGCCCAGGTGAACATCGGCGCGAACCACGCCACCCCGAGCAGGAGGCCCGCGAGCGCACCGGCCCACCAGCGGGCGCCGGCCGTGGCCAGCGCGAGGGCCGCGCAGCCCACGGGCGCGAGCCACCACACGTCGTGCCCCGGGAAGGCGAGCCAGAGCGCGACACCGCCGAGGAGGCCGAGCAGGAGGCGGTGGGGCAGCACCCCGACAGCCTACGTCGTGGGGCCGTGAACCAGGACCCCGCAAGGCGCTCGCAGGCCCGGCCAGGGGTGTGGCCGGGCCCCGCCACCTTTGGGGCCGGTCCGTCACGGCTGGCAGCCGCGGACGGGTCCGTTGTCTACTCGGTGAGCGGGGCCCTGGCACCCCCAGGACGTCATCGACGTGGGTCGGGGACGTCCCCGAACGTAGGCGGGAAGGACACCTCGTGTCAACCTGCCGTTGACCTGCGCGTACTAACGTCATCGCAGGTCAGAGGCCTTTTGCGCCCTGCCCGCGACTGCGTCACGCGTGCGCCCGACCGGCGTGTCCCGACCGACACGCCGGGGTGCCTCAACCCACGGTCGGGGGCACGACGACCGTGCCGCGGGCGCGCGTCGCCACGACCGGCGGGTCGAGCACGTCGGCGGCCGACACGGGACGCCCGGCGCCGTCCGCGCCGCGGGCCGTGACGAGGACCTCGAAGTCCATCTCCCGGCTGCGTGACCCGACGCGGACGAGACGGGCCCGGACCTCCAGGCAGTCACCCGCCCGGACCGGGGCGAGGAACTGCACGTCGGAGTAGGAGGCGAAGAGGCCCTCGTCGCCGTCGGTGCGGATGCACAGCTCGGTGGCCACGTCCCCGAAGAGCGCCAGGCTGTAGGCGCCGTCGACGAGGTGGCCGGCGTAGTGCGCGTGCGCGTACGGCACGTAGCGGGCGTGGGTGACGCCCATGCCGACCGCGGCGGGGCGCGCGGCAGGCTCGGGCGCGGGCCCGGGGGTCGCGGCGGCGCTCATGCGGGGGTCCTCTCGGAGGGCCGGCCGGGGCCGGCGAGGGCGTGGACGAGGTAGGAGGCGACCTCGGCCGGGGTCGTGCCCCTGCCGAAGATCCGGTCGACGCCGAGGGAGGCGGCCGAGCCCTCCTCGAAGCGCGGGCCGCCGGCGATGAGCAGCGGCACCTTCCCGGCCGGGTAGGCCTCGCGGAAGGCGGCCGACATCTGGGTCGTGTTGTGGACGTGGGCGTCGCGCTGGGTCACGACCTGGGAGACGAGGACGGCGTCGGCCTCCTCCTGGCGGGCCCGCTCCACCAGGTCGGGCACGAGCACCTGGGCGCCGAGGTTGACCACGCGGATCTCGGAGTAGTACTCCAGCCCCTTCTCCCCCGCGAAGCCCTTGATGTTGAGGATCGCGTCGATCCCGACCGTGTGCGCGTCGGTGCCGATGCAGGCCCCGACGACCACGAGCGGACGGCGCAGCTTCTTCTTGATCGTGGCGTTGACGTCCTTGGCCGGCAGGAGCGGGAAGTCGCGCTCGACCACCTGCACCGTCGAGAGGTCGACGAGGTGGGTGACGGAGCCGTAGACGACGAAGAAGGTGTACCCCGCGCCCATCGCCTTGGCGTGGACGAGCATGGCGGGGGCCAGGCCCATCTTGGCCGCCAGCTGCAGGGCCGCGCCCTCGGCGCGCTTGTCGTGGGGCACGGGCAGGGTGAAGGAGACCTGCACCATGCCGTCCCCGGTCATGTCGCCGTAGGGGCGGACGACGGTCGGCTGCTCGCCCATCAGGCACCCTCCTCCAGCATCGTGATCGCCGGGTTGTCGTAGCCGTCGGCGCGGCGGGCGACACCCTCCAGGCCCTTGCCCCGGTCCTGGGGCCGCTTCATGAGCCCGAAGGTGCCGTCGCCGATGGCCTCGAGCAGGGGCGCGGAAGAGGCCCGGGTGCCCGTGGTCCCCTTGTCTGCCGTGATCCGCTCGAGCAGGTCGACGGCCTCGGAGAGCACCTGGCGGGCCCGGGTCTGGATGAAGCCGTCGCGCGGCGGGTGGAAGTCCTCGGTCAGGCCGCCGGCGGCGCGCTGGACGTAGCGGACGTTCTGCAGCGCCAGGTCGCGGTCGGAGAGGAAGGGGGTGACGACGGCCTCGGTCATCATCCCGACGAGGAGGATCGACTGGCCGGTCATCGCCCCGACGAGGTTGAAGAAGCCGTCGAGCAGGTAGCCCTTGAAGATGTCGCCGGTCATGTGCTTGGTGGGCGGCATCCACTTCAGCGGCGCGTCCGGGAAGAGCTGGCGCGCGAGGAGCGCGTGGGCCAGCTCCATCCGGAAGGAGTCGGGCAGGTCGGGGTTGATCTCGAAGGCGTGGCCCAGGCCGAGCTGCCAGTCCGCGAGCCCGGCCTCGCGGCCGAAGTACTCGTTCATGAGCTGGGAGACGGTGACCGTGTGCGCGGCCTCGACCGCGTCGGCGGTCGTGAGGTAGTTGTCCTCTCCGGTGTTGATGATGATCCCGGCCCGGGCGTGGATCTGCCGCGAGAAGCGCTGGTCGACGAAGGTACGGATCGGGTTGATGTCGCGGAAGAGGATGCCGTACATCGAGTCGTTGAGCATCATGTCGAGCCGCTCCATGCCCGCGAGCGTGGCGATCTCGGGCATGCACAGGCCGGAGGCGTAGTTGGTCAGCCGCACGTAGCGGCCGAGCTCCTTGCTCACGTCGTCCAGGGCCGACCGCATGAGGCGGAAGTTCTCCTGCGTGGCGTAGGTGCCGGCGAACCCCTCGCGGGTCGCGCCCTCGGGCACGTAGTCCAGCAGCGACTGGCCGGTGGAGCGGATGACCGCGATGACGTCGGCGCCCTCGCGGGCGGCGGCCTGCGCCTGCGGCATGTCCTCGTAGATGTCGCCGGTGGCGACGATGAGGTAGACCCACGGGCGCTGCGGCGGGTCGCCGAGCCGGCCGACGAGCCGGTCGCGGGCGGCCCGCTGACGGTCGATCCGCGCCAGGCCGGGGCGGACCGCGGAGCGTGCGGCGCGCCGGGCGGCGGTGAGCTCGCCCCGGCGCTCGGGCAGGCGGAAGGTCACCCCGCCCGTCGAGGCCTTCTGGGCCAGGGTGAGCAGGTCGGGGGCCTCGTCGCGGCGCAGCGCGTCCCAGACGGGTGTGGTGACGCCGTGCTCGAGGCCGACCTGGTCGCGGACCGCGTCGACGAGGTGGTTGACCCACGGCACCCGTTCGTGGTCGGCGCCGGCGAGCCCGGCCAGGCGCAGCGTGGCGCGCTCCACCGACACGGTGGTGTGGCTGCGCGCGATGTCGACGACCGGCCGGCCCAGGCGGCGGGCCAGGGTGCGGGCCTTGCGCACGACCTGGGGGTCCAGCTCCAGCCGCGGGGGCGGGGCGACGGCGGTGGTGCTCACTCAGGCTCCTTCTCGCAGGTATGCGGTGCGCCCGGCGACGACGGTGCGCCGCGCCACGGGCAGGGGGTGGTCGACGGCGTCGAGCAGCGGCAGGCCCGTCGACGGGTCGGTGGGGACGGGGGCTCCGGCGCCGTCGTCCCAGATGACGTAGGTGGCCGGCGCGCCGGCGTGCAGGGCGCCGCCCTCGCGGCCGGCCAGCTCGTAGCCCGCACGGGTGTGCGCGCGCACGGCCTCGGCCACGGTGAGCCGCTGGTCGGGGTTGTGGTGCCAGACGGCGGCCCGGACCGCGGCCCAGGGGCCGAGCGGGGTCACGGGGCTGTCGGAGCCGAGCGCGAGGCGCACCCCCCCGTCCAGCAGCGAGCGCAGCGGGACGGCCCGCAGCGCGCGCTCGGTGCCCAGGCGCGCGGCATACATGCCCTCGGCGCCGCCCCAGAGCCCGTCGAACATCGGCTGGACGCTGGCCCAGATGCCGAGGTGGGCCATGGTGGCGACGACGTCCGCGTCGGGCAGCTCGACGTGCTCCCACCGGTGGCGCACGGCGCGGAGCGCCTCGACGCCGACGACGTCCGCGGCGTCGCGGAATCCCTCGGCCATCGTGCGCAGCGCGGCGTCGCCGATGACGTGCCCGCCGGCCTGCAGCCCGGCGCGGGTGCAGGCGACCGCGTGGTCGCGGACCTGCTCGCGGGTGAGGTAGCCGTAGCCGGTGTGGTCCTCGTCGGTGTAGCTCTCGTGCAGGTGCGCGGTGGAGGACCCGAAGGAGCCGTCGGCGCAGAGGTCCCCCGCCAGGCCCAGCACGCCCAGGAACTCCGCGAGCTCGGCAGCCGTCGCGGCGTCGTCGGCGAGCTCGCCCCAGTAGGTCACGACGTCGGGCACGCCGGGGCGGCGCCCGGCCTCGAGCACGTCCCGGATGTCGTCGTGGCTGGTCAGGTGGGACGCGCCGGTCTCGTGCAGCAGCGTGAGGCCGTGACGCGCGGCGGAGCCGAGCGCCAGCTCGAGGTGACGCGCCCGGTCGGTCGGCGTCATCGAGGAGGTGAAGGCGTTGGTCACGGCGGCGAAGGCGGCGCGGCGCACGACCCCGGCCCCGTCCCAGCCGTCCAGGTCCCGCACCCGGGCGATCGTGGCCATCGCGGTCGACACGCTCGCGGAGTGCGCGTCGACCCGCGGCATGTAGACCACCCCGCCGTAGGAGGCCCGGTCCAGCTCGGCCGCGGTGACCGGGCGCTGCTCCTCCCACCGCGTCTCGTCCCAGGAGTGGGCGTAGATCGGCCGCCCGCGGGTGCGGCGCGCCGCGTCCTCCACGAGGGCCAGCGCCTGGGCGACCGAGCGGGTGCCGGACAGGTCGACGCCGTCCAGGCCCTGCCCGGTCATCGTCAGGTGGACGTGGGCGTCGCAGAAGCCGGGGGTGACCAGCGCGCCGTCCAGCTCGACGACCTCGTCGGCGCCCTCGGGCGCCTCCTCGGCCGGTCCGGTCCAGGTCACCCGGTCGCCGTCCACCATCATCGCGGTCGCGGGGGCGCCGGTCGTCACGACGACGCCGCCGCGCAGAAGAGTGCTCACGCCTGCCCAGTCTGCTCTGCCCGCAGCCGGGACTCGAAGAGGCCCCTCAGCGCGTCGTCCCCGCGCAGCAGGGACAGGGCCAGGTCGGCGTGCCCGGGGGTGTAGCCGTTGCCCACGAGCATGGTCACGTCGGCGGCCAGACCCTCGGCCCCGAGCGCCGCGGCGGCGAAGTTCGTCGCCATCGAGAAGTAGACGACGGTGCCGCCCTGCTCGGTGACCATGATCGCCGGCTGCTCGCAGCCGGGCACGTCCACGCACACGACCGTGACGTCGACCGGTCCCCCGGCCGCCCGCAGCGCCGCCTCGAGCCCCAGCGGCGAGCGCGCGTCGGCGACGGCGACCTCCTCGGCCAGGCCGGTGCCGCGCAGCAGGTCGGCCTCGCGCTCGAAGGGGACGACGGCGACCCGCCGGCCCGCGCCGGCCTCGCGCGCGGCGGCGAGGGACAGGGAGCCGGACTTGCCCGCGCCGCCGAGGACGGCGACGGACGGGACGTGCCCGCGCGCCACATACCCCTCGACGACGCGGCGCACGAGGGCGGGCGCGCCGCAGACGTCCATGACCATGAGCGCCAGCTCGGGGTCGAGGTCCTCCGGGAGCACCGCGGCGACGGAGCGGCCGAAGAGGATCGCGTGCCCGCGGGCGGGCACGCGCTCGGACGTCCCGTCCCAGCCGGCGAGCCCGTCCCGGATCGACAGCGGCGTGAGCGAGAGCGAGACGAGGGTGGCCACCCGGTCCCCCACGGCCAGGCCGAGCGGGCTCTGCGGGCCGACCTCGGCGACGGTGCCGATGAGCATGCCGCCGGAGCCGGTGACGGGGTTCTGCATCTTG
>JASKZT010000086.1 GCA_030145965.1 Ornithinimicrobium sp. | reverse complement strand
AGGCGAGGGCGAGCGCGGCGCCGGCCATGAGCCCCATGAGGTGGGTGTCGGTGCCGTAGTAGACGCGGGTCGCGTCGGTGCCCGGCGTGTGCAGGACCGCCATGGCCACGGACGAGGCGAGGCCGATGCCGCCGACGGCGTAGAGCCGCTGCCGGGTGGTGCGGGTCACCGCGAGCGCCAGCACGAGGGTCAGCGGCCACAGCAGGTAGAACTGCTCCTCGACCGCCAGCGACCAGAAGTTGACGAAGAGGATGGGAGAGGTCGTGCGGAAGTAGCTGGCGCCCGCCGCGATCTCGAGCCAGTTGCTCGTGAAGGTCAGGGCGCCGACGGTCTGCCGGCCGATGCCGACGAGCAGGTCACCGCCGACGAGGCGGGCGGCCGAGACGCTGACGACCACGACGGCGACGAGGGCGGGCAGGAGCCGGCGGGCCCGCCGCTTCCAGAAGCCGGGCAGGTCGATGCGCCCGTGCTGGTCGAGCTCGCGCAGGAGCAGGGTCGTGATGAGGAAGCCGGAGACGACGAAGAAGACGTCGACCCCCAGGTAGCCGCCGGGCAGCGCCGCGGGCAGGAAGTGGTAGACGAGCACCGCCACGACGGCGATGGCGCGCAGGCCGTCCAGGCCGGGGATGTGGCCGGGACGGGGTGCGACGCCGGTCGGGCCGTGACCGCCGCGTCGCCGGGACGGCTTCCCCGCCGCGGTCTCAGGGCGCCCGGTCGGTCCACGGCGCGACGTGGCGAGCCGCGCGGACGAGCGGGAGCGGTGCGGGGCGGGGGCGACGAGCGCGCGGGGGTCGTGCTCGCGCGACGGGCCCGACGGCAGCACGGACACGGGCGCCCTCCTCCCTGACCGGGCGAGCAGGGCTGCGGCATACCCGCAGGGCGGCCAGGCACGCCGTCGGTCGACCACAGCGTAGGGTCGCCGCTCCGTCCCCCTGCCGCTTCGCGACGGTGTGTCGCCAGATCATCCGCGTGACGGTTGGGACCGGTGGGACAGGCCGTCGAGCGCCCGGACGCACCGAGGGACGCCCTCCTCGTGGGAGGGCGCCCCTCGGACGTGGGTCGGTCAGGACCGGGAGAGGTCGTCGTCGCCGTCGCGGCGGGCGCTCTCGATCTCCTCGGTGGGGGACTCGCCGGGCGTCTGCTCCTCGGCGGTGACCGGGGTGTCGGAGGCCAGGGCGTCGATCTCCTCCGACTCCAGCAGGTGGAGCTCGTCGGCTCCGGTGCCCGTCGCCCGGTCGGCGAGGGGCGGAGCGGCGGACGTCGTGGTCGTGGACGTGGACGTCGTGGTGACAGGCGTCGTGACCTCGGTGCCCGTCGACCCGGTCGGCGTCCGCGAGGCCCACGGGTCGGCCTCGCCGCCGCGGCTGGCCCACGGGTCCGTGGCACCCTGGCGCTGCTGCTGGTCGAGGTACCACGCGACACCCGCGCCGGCCGCGGCCAGCAGGCCCAGCGCGATGAGCACCCCGCCCTTGCGGCGCCGCTTCTTCGGCGTGCCCGTGATCGCGGCCGTCACGCCGTCGTCCTTGGTGAGGATGCGGTCCTTGTTGGTCTGGACGTCGTTCAGCATCTCCTGCAGCTTGGGCAGCAGCTCGTTGTTGATGACGTCGCGCAGGTGGTCGACCCGGGGGCCCACCGCGGCGACGCCGTCCTGGGCCTGCGGCACGGCCGCGTCGATGCCCTGGTCGACGCCGAGGAGGGCCCGGGCACGGGTCTCGTCGGCCTTGTCACGGGCGGCCGCGGTCAGGGCGGCGACCAGGGCGGCGCTGGTGACCGCCCTCTCCCTGGCCGAGTCGGCCAGCGGGGCCGAGCGCTGGGCGGCGGCGACCTTGAGGTGGGAGGCCCTGTCCTTCGCCCTCGTCGGAAGGTCGGACGAGGACACCTTGTGGGCGAGGTGGGCACCTGCCCCCTTGGCGGTGCCGGCGGCCGTGGCCGCGACCCCCGCGGCCCTGGTCGAGGCGGTGTCGGCGAGCCCGACGAGGGTGCCCCCCGTGTGCCCGGCGTGGCGGTCGGCGGCCATCTTGCCGTGAGCCGCCGCCTTGCGGCCGTGGGTGGCGGCCTTGGATGCGGCCCTGGACGCGGCGTCGCGGTCCCTGCGGGCCGCCTTCACCGCCTTGGACCGGGCCTTCTGGGCGTGCTTCTTGCCCTTGCGGTCGTCGGCGGGAGCGGTCACCTCGGCCAGGGTGGCGAGGACCGCGGCCCCCAGGTTGCGGGCGCCCGAGGCGGCGTTGCTGCCGGCCTCCCCCGCGTCGTGGCGGGCCTTGGCCGCCTGGGCGGACGCACGGTCGGCATCGGTCTTGAAGAACACGTCAGTCCCTCCTTCGGTAGTCGACTTCCCATCCTGCCCTGTCCGGCCGCTCGTCTCTACCGGGGATGCCGAGGGCTCCCCGTGCGAGACTGGGCCGCATGAACGTCACGCTTCACACCAACCACGGCGACATCCACATCGAGCTCTTCGAGCACGCCGCGCCCAAGACCGTCGGCAACTTCGTGGGCCTCGCGACCGGCGAGAAGGAGTACAAGGACGACGCGGGGCGCACCAACCCCCAGCCGTTCTTCGACGGCCTGACCTTCCACCGCATCATCCCGGGCTTCATGATCCAGGGCGGCTGCCCGCTGGGCGAGGGCATCGGCGGCCCCGGCTACACCTTCGACGACGAGATCAGCCCCGACCACGACTTCACCCAGCCCTACATGCTCGCCATGGCCAACGCCGGCAAGCGGATGGGCAAGGGCACCAACGGCTCGCAGTTCTTCATCAC